>NZ_JBHXTL010000231.1:0-8386 GCF_042677365.1 Kitasatospora sp. NPDC127116 | reverse complement strand
GTTCTACTCCGAGTCCCCCACCGTCCGGCGGGCCGAGGTGTTCACGGTCGGCGGCACCGCCACCGCCGTCCACGCGCAGACCGTCACCGACGCGCAGCTCGGCACCTCGGAGGGCGTCGCGGGCCAGCGCTTCCGGCTGGCCCGGCCGCCGGTGCTGCTCGACGGCGAGCCCCCGGTGGTCGAGGTCGCGGCCGGCGAGGGCTGGGAACGCTGGACGCTCGTCGAGCACTTCGGCGAGTCCTCGCCCGCCGACCGGCACGTGGTGCTGGACGCGACCACCGGCGAGTTCCTCTTCCCGCCCGCGGTCCGGGAACCGGACGGCGGCCTGCGGGCCTTCGGCGCCGTGCCGCCCAAGGGCGCCCGGCTGCGCGTCCCGCGCTACCGCACCGGCGGCGGGATCGCGGGCAACGTCGCCCGCGGCACCGTCACCGTGCTGCGCAGCTCCGTTCCGTACATCGCCCGGGTCGACAACCGGGAGGCGGCGCGCGGCGGGGTCGACGGCGAGACCGTGGAGAACGCCAAGGCCCGTGCCCCGCACCAGCTGCGCCTGCAGGAACGTGCCGTCACCGCCGGGGACTTCGAGCTGATCGCCCGGCAGGCCGCGCCGTCCGCCGCCCGGATCAGCTGCGTGCCCGCCGGCGGCGGGGAGGCGGGGGCGGTACGGGTGCTGGTGGTCCCCGACGCCGTCGCGGACGAGGGCGACCGGCTGCGCTTCGAGCAGCTGATCCCCGACGAGCAGGTGCTGGCCGCCGTCGCGACCGCCCTCGACGAGCGCCGGCTGATCGGCACCCGGCTGGTCGTCCAGCCCCCCGCCTACCAGGGCGTGACGGTCGTCGCCCGGCTCACCACCCGCTCCGCCGACCCCGACCGGGTCCGCGAGGAGGTGCTCGCCGCGCTGTACCGCTACCTCAACCCGCTGCGCGGCGGCGCCGACGGCGAGGGCTGGCCGTTCGGCCGGGCCGTGCAGTACGGGGAGGTGTTCGCGGTGCTCCAGCGGGTCGCCGCGGTCTCCGGCGTCGAGGAGGTGCGGCTGTTCCCGGCCGACCCGATCACCGGACGCCGGGGCGCGCCCGCCGAGCGGGTCGAGGTCCCGGCGGACGCCCTGGTCTTCTCCCACCAGCACCAGGTCGTGGTCACCCCGGCCGCCGAGGACGGGACGTCATGAGCGAGTGCCGCGCGCCGGGAATCGGGAGGCGCCGATGAGCCGCGCGGCGGTCCCCGGACTGCCCAGCCCGTACCCGATCGGCGAACTGCTGCCCGCGCTGTTCGCCGACGACGACTTCGCCCAGCGGTTCACGGCCGGCCTGGACACCGTCCTCGCCCCGGTCTTCGCGACCCTGGACAACCTGCCCGCCTACTTCCGACCCGGCCTCGCGCCGGCCGACTTCCTCGACTGGCTGGCCTCCTGGGTCGCGGTGGAGGTGGACCCGGCCTGGCCGGTGGAGGTGCGCCGCGCGGTGGTCGAGCGCGCCGTGGAGCTGCACCGCTGGCGCGGCACCCGGCGCGGCCTCACCGAACGGCTGCGGCTGGTGCTCGGCGCCGGAGCCGAGATCGTCGACGGCGGCGGAGCCTCCTGGTCCACCGACCCGGACGCTCCGTTGCCGCCCGCGCCGGGCGGCGACGTACTGGTCCGGGTCTGGCCGCTGCGCGGCCCGGCGCCGGACGAGGACCAGGTGCGGTCCGTCGTGAGGGCGGGCTGTCCGGTCCATCTGACCTGCCGGGTGGAGATCCTGCCCGGCCCACCCGGGCGAACGGAGGGCTGACGGATGCCGGTGTGCCCCGAATGCGGAACGGCCAACGGGGAGGGGGACGACTTCTGCGGCAACTGCGGCGCCTACCTCGGCTGGTCGCGCGGCGCCGCCGCCCCGGCGACGACGGCGCCGACGGCCGCGCCCGTCGCGGTGCCCGCCCCCGCACGGGCCGAGCCCGAGCCCGAGCCCGCGCCGGTACCCGTACCGGAGCCCGCGCCCGCGCCCGCGCCCGCCGGATCCACCCGGCGGAGCGCCTCGCGCCGGACCGCGCGCACCGGGGCGGAGCCCACGCGGGAGCCCAAGCCGGAGGCCAAGGGGGAACCCGGAGCAGAGGTCGAGGGGGAGCCCAGGGCGGAGCAGCCGCCCGCCCGGCCCGCCGAGCCACCGGTGACCGGGCCCCCCGTGACCGAGCCCCCGGCGACCCAACCCCCGCCCGCCGCCGAGCCCCCGCGCCCGAGCACCGCCCCCGTACGGCCGGCTCCCGCGCAGACCCCCGCCCCCGCGCCCGCCCCGAGGGCGGCGGCCGACCCGGTGGCCGTCCAGCCGGCCAAGCCCGTCGCACCCCGCCCCGTCAGCCGGCCCACCGAGACCGTCGAGACCCAGGACGGCCCGCCGTGCCCCCGGTGCGGCACGCCGAACCTGCCCGAGCGGAAGTTCTGCCGCCGCTGCGCCGCGCCGCTGACGCCCACCGAGGCCGCGCCGAAGCTGCCCTGGTGGCGCACCCGCTGGCCGTTCCGGCGCCGGGTGCGGATCGGCGGTTCGGGCAACGCGCTGCGCCGCACCATCGCGCTGCTCGTGCTGATCGCCGTGGTGGTCGCCGGGATCCTGCTCTACCCGGCGGGCAAGGTCGCCTTCCAGGACGTGCTGGACAAGCTCCGCAAGACCGCGCCGATCACCCCCGCCGCCACCTCGGCGAGCGCCGCCGTCGAGGGCCATCCGGCCACCTTGGCCGACGACGGCCTGAGCAACACCTACTGGGGCGCACCCGCGCTCGGCGACTCCGTCACCTTCTCCTTCCGCACCCCGTTCCGGCTGGTGGACCTGATCATCCACACCGGGGATTCCGTGGACCCGCAGCACTTCCGGCAGCAGGCGCGCCCCGTCGTCCTCGCCCTGGAGGTCACCGAGAAGGACGGCACGGTGCACACCCAGCAGGTTCCGCTCAACGACCAGCCCGGCCCGCAGACCGTGCAGACCGGGATCAGCGACGTCACCCAGGTGAAGCTCACCGTCCGGGAGGCCGCCGGCACCGGCCCGGGCCGCGCCATCGCACTCTCGGAGGTGGAGTTCTTCAAACGCACCTGAGCACGCGGCCCGCCACCGGAGGAAACGATGGTCTACCGGATCCACTTCACGGCGGGGGACCTGGCCAGGACCCGGCCGGCCGATCCCATGCCGTTGACCGAACTCATGGCGGCGGCGAGGGCGTTGCAGTCGCGCGGCCACGCGGCGCGACTGGAACCGTGGCGACGCAGAGCCCTGGCCGGGCTGCCCGAGCGGGCCCGCCTGGCGCTGTCCCTGGTCCCCGCGGACGGCTGGGGGCCGACCTTCCTGATGCCCGCGGTGGCAGGAGGCCCGGAGCAGCTGCTGGACCGGGTACGGGCCACGCCGCGCCGGCTCGTCGAGGCGGAGTTGGCCGCGATCGCCGAGCACCAGCCCGTGCCCCGGTGGACCCGTCACCTGGCGGACGACAGGGCGCTGCGCGAGAAACTCGTCGACAGCCTCGGCCTGCTCTACGAGCACCTGGTCGGCCGCCACTGGCCGCAGGTCGTCGACCGCCACGCGGCGGACCGGGCCGTGCGGGTGCGCCAGTTCCTCGGCGGAGGCGTCGAGCTCCTGCTGGCCGGCGCCAACCCCCGGTGGCTGCGGTGGAATCCGCCGGTGCTCGAAGTCCGCAGCACGGTCGAGTACGACCTGTGGCTCCGGGGGCAGGGCATCCTGCTGAACCCCTCGGTGTTCGCCACCCGGGCCATGGTCAGCGACGACGCCCACGGCCAGCCGTTGCCCGTGGTCACCTACCCGATCGACGACAGCGGGCCGGCGGACCGGTCGGCCCTGTTCGAAGCCGACCGGGCTCCGAGCGGATCGACGGTGGCGCTCTCCGCCCTGCTCGGGCACACTCGTGCCGCCGTCCTGGAGACGATCGCCGAACACCCCGGCTGCTCGACGAAGGAACTCGCGGCCCTCGCCGGAATCACCCCGTCCAGTGCCAGCGAACACGCCACCGTGCTGCGCGAGGCCGGGCTGATCGGCACTTCCAGGTACCGCAACGCCGCCCTGCACAGCCCGACCGCCCGGGGCCTCGACCTGCTCGGCGACGAGCCCGATCCGTCCGGTTCCGGCCGGACTTGAGCGGTGCCGCGGTGATTCGGAGCAGCCCGAATCTCCTGGAGCGGCGGTCCGGCGGCCGCGGAGACTGAGGACCGGGCGCCGAACCCGCCCGCACCACGACGTCACAGTTCTCGGGAGGTCCTCATGCGACTCGTCCACAAGGCCGGCATCGCCCTCGCGGCCGGCTTCGCCGCGGCGACCACGCTCCTCGCCCCGGCGGCGAACGCCCGGCCGGCCGTCTCGGCCGCACCGGCCGACTGCCCCAAGGGCTACTTCTGCGGCTACAAGTACAGCAACTACCGGCAACTCGCGTTCAAGTTCAGTGTCTGCGGTGCGATCCAGGAGATCCCCGACGGCCTGAACAGCGGCGGGTCCTGGTACAACAACCAGACCGCCGGTCTCAAGGCGAAGATGTACGGCAAGTCCAAGAACCTCGTATACACCACTCCTGGCGCACCCTACGGCGACCCCAACGCCGACTGGGCCCCGGTCTGGTACGTCAAGGCCTGCTGACCCCGCCCCGGGGGCCTGCTGCCGGGTGCGCCGTGCGCATCCGGCAGCAGGCCGGCCTCCAAGGAGACCCCGGGGCGCGGGCGGCGCTGCGGGCCTCGGTCACCGGCCGCCGCAGGCTCTTCGCCTCCGTCGCCGCCTGGACGCTCCTCATCCCCTCACCGCTCCGCGACGTGCCCGCTCCCCGTGCCCGCACCGTGTCGCGGCCTGCGATATCGGGACGCTATGCGACTTGGGCAAGATCGGCGTCGCACGTCCGGTGGCGGTACACGCCGGGCATGACGAAGGCGTCCCGGTCGGCGCGCGACCCGTGGGAGCGGGCGCCCCGCCACGGTCCGGCGACTGGTGGTCCTGATCGCCGTGAAGGAGTCCGAAGTCACGATGACGCACCCCGACGGTACGGAAGCACCGCTGCTGTGGACACTGGCCGGCAGCGGCAAGGAGTCGCTGGCGGCCGGCGCGCGCGGCCTGCACGCGTACCTGGCCGGTCGTGACGACTGGAGCCCCCAGGACATCGCGTTCGCCCTCGCGCGCACCGCTTCCGAGGGGAGCCGGCGGGCGGCAGTGGTGGCGGACGGCCGGGACGGATTCCTGCAGCGGCTGGACGCGCTCGCCGACGGCAGGAGCATGCCCGGCCTGCTGGAGGGCGCCGCAGGGGCAGGCGGGCGGGTCGCCTTCGTGTTTCCCGGGCAGGGCGCGCAATGGCCCCGGATGGCGGTGGACCTGCTGGACACCTCCACGGTGTTCCGCGACCGGATGGACGCGTGCGCGCAGGCCCTGGAACCGTTCGTCGACTGGTCGCCGATGGACGTGCTCCGCGACCCGGACGCGTCGGGCGCACCCGCCGGGGACCGGGCCGACGTGGTGCAGCCCCTGCTGTTCGCCGTGACGGTGTCGCTCGCCGCGCTGTGGCGCTCCCACGGCGTGGAACCGGCCGCAGTGCTCGGGCACAGCGTCGGCGAGGTCACCGCCGCCGCGGTCTGCGGCGCGCTGTCCCTGGACGACTCCGCGCGGGTGGTGGCCCTGTGGAGTCAGGCCCAGGCGACCCTGGCCGGGCAGGGCGACATGGTCTCCGTCATGGCCCCGGCCGGCGAGGTCGAGCCGCGGCTGCGCCGCTGGGACGGCCGCCTCGTCGTCGCCGCGCACAACGGCCCGCGGTCCGTGATCGTCTCCGGCGACCGCGACGCCGCGGCCGAACTCCTCGCCGACCTGGCCGCGGACGCGGTGCACGCACGGCGGATCGCGGTGGGCCTGGCCGCCCATTCCCCCCACATCGACGCGATCGTCCCCCGGATGCGCGCCGACCTCGCACCGATCCGCCCCCGCACACCGCATCTGCCCTACTACTCCGGACTGACCGGGGGACGACTGGACGTCCCGGTCCTGGACGCCGACTACTGGTGCCGCAACCTGCGCAACACGGTCAGGTTCCACCAGGCGGCCGGGGCCCTGCTGCGGGACGGGTACGGGGTCCTGCTGGAGGTCAGCCCGCACACCGTGCTGACCTCTGCCCTCGCGGACTGCGCGGAGGAACACGGCGCGCAGGCCGCCGTCCTCGGGACGCTGCGCCGCGACCAGGGCGGTCCGGGCCGGTTCCTGACCTCGCTCGGTGACCTGTACGTGCACGGGGTCACCCCGGACCGGGAAGCGCTGTTCGCCGGGCAGCACGCCCGGGTGCGGGAACTGCCGGCGGCTGCCCTGGCGGCGCTCGCGGAGCCCGGCCCGGCGGACGCGAACGGGCCCGGCGGCGCGGGCGGCGCGCGTGGTGACCGGGATGCCGGCGCCGCGTTCCGCGCGGAGCTGGCCGGATCGGACGTACCGGAGCGGCGTGCCGCGCTGGCACGGCTGGTGGGCGAGGAGATCGCCGCGCTGACCGGGCGGTCCGATCCGGTCCCCGCCGACCTGGCCTTCCTCGACCTGGGATTCGACTCCGTCACCGCCGTGGAGCTGCGCAACCGGCTGAGTGCGGCGACGGCGCTGCGCATCCCGGCGACGGTTGTCTTCGACTGTCCGACCCCGGCGGCCCTGACCGCGTACCTCTGCGCCGAGATCGGCGGCGACCGGCCCGACAGCAACACGGACGCGGACGAGCCGGTGCGGCGGGCCGAGGACGACGACCCCGTGGTGATCGTCGGCATGGGCTGCCGCTACCCCGGCGGTGTCGGCAGCCCCGACGAGCTCTGGGAGCTGGTGTCGGCAGGTGCCGACGCCGTCTCCGCGCTGCCCGACGACCGCGGTTGGGACACCGCCGGACGGTACGACCCCGCACCGGGGACGCCGGGCCGGTACTACCAGCGAGAGGCGGGTTCGCTCGCCGGTGCGGCGGACTTCGACGCGGAGTTCTTCGGCATCTCGCCGCGCGAGGCGGCGGCGATGGACCCGCAGCAGCGGCTGCTGCTGGAGACGACCTGGGAAGTGCTGGAGCGGGCCGGGATCGACCCGGCCACCCTGCGGCGGACCCCGACGGGCGTCTACGTCGGGGCGATGACCATGGACTACGGGCCCACTCTCGAACAGGGCGCCGACGAGGGCGGCCACCTGCTGACCGGCAACACCGGAAGCGTCGCGTCGGGCCGACTGGCCTACACCCTCGGTCTGGAGGGAGCGGCGGTCACCGTCGACACGGCCTGCTCGTCCTCGCTGGTGGCCCTGCACCTCGCGGTACGGGCGCTGCGGTCGGGTGAGTGCTCGCTGGCGCTGGCGGGCGGCGCGACCGTGATGTCCACGGTCGGCATGTTCGTGGAGTTCAGCCGTCAGGGCGGTCTGGCCCCGGACGGCCGCTGCAAGGCCTTCGCGGCAGCCGCCGACGGTTTCGGCCTGGCCGAGGGCGTGGGGATGCTGCTGGTGGAGCGGTTGTCGGACGCGCGGCGCAACGGGCATCCGGTGCTGGCGGTGATCCGTGGTTCGGCGGTGAATCAGGACGGTGCGAGCAATGGTCTGACGGCGCCGAACGGTCCGTCGCAGCAGCGGGTGATCCGTGCGGCGCTGGCGGACGCGGGGCTGGTGGCGTCGGACGTGGACGTGGTGGAGGCGCACGGTACGGGGACGCGGCTGGGCGACCCGATCGAGGCGCAGGCGCTGCTGGCGACGTACGGGCAGGACCGTCCGGCGGACCGTCCGGTGTGGATCGGCTCGCTGAAGTCGAACATCGGCCATTCCCAGGCCGCGGCGGGGGTGGGCGGCGTCATCAAGTCGGTGCTCGCCCTGCGGCACGGGGTGATGCCGAAGACGCTGCACGTGGACGGTCCGACGCCCGAGGTGGACTGGTCGGCGGGGGCCGGGCGGTTGCTGACAGAGGCCCGTGCGTGGGACGACACGGGCCGTCCGCGCCGGGCGGGTGTGTCCTCCTTCGGCATCAGCGGGACCAATGCTCACGTGATCCTGGAGTCGGCGCCGGCCGAGGCTCCGGCCGGGGCGGTGGAGGGTGCCCGGCGTCCTGGGCCGGTGGTGTGGCCGGTGTCGGCGCGCAGTGCGGAGGCCCTGCGGGCGCAGGCGGGGGCGTTGGCGGCGCGGGTGGTGGCGGAGCCCGGGCTCGACACGGCGGACGTGGGTCATTCGCTGGCGGTGGGGCGTGCGTCCTTCGAGCACCGTGCCGTGGTGGTGGGCGGGGACCGGAGCGAGTTGCTCGACGGCGTGAAGGCGCTGGCGGATGGGCGTTTGGCACCGGGGTCGGTGTCCGGCGGCGGGTTGGTTTCCGGTCGTTCGGTGTTGGTGTTCCCGGGTCAGGGTTCGCAGTGGGTGGGGATGGCCGCGGAGCTGTTGGCCGAATCGGCTGTGTTCGCGGGGCGGATGGC
>NZ_JBHXTL010000230.1:0-8687 GCF_042677365.1 Kitasatospora sp. NPDC127116 | reverse complement strand
CCCCCGAGGACGCCCGGCTCCCGCGGACCGCCCGTGGAGTACCCATGCCTTCTCGCCGTACCGCGTTCTGGCGCGCGCTCGTCGCGCTCGCCGTCGTCGGTGTCTCGCTCTACGTCGCCCTGACCACCCCGCCCCGCCTCGGCCTCGACCTGCGCGGCGGCACCCGGATCGTCCTGGAGACCCAGGACTCGCCCACCGTCCGCGCCGACGCGGACGCCACCGACCGGACGCTGGAGGTGCTGCGCCGCCGGGTCGACGGCCTCGGCGTCGTCGAACCCTCGCTCGCCCGCGCCGGGGAGCGGCGCATCGTCGTCGAACTCCCCGGCGTCCAGGACCCCCGCGAGGCCGCCGGGGTCATCGGCCGCACCGCCCAGCTCACCTTCCACCCCGTCGTCGCGACCGCCGACGGCCCGGCCGGACCCCCGCGGCGGACGGGTCCCGGGTCCTCGCCGACCCCGGTCTCCCCGGCGGCCACCTGCGGCTGGGCCCGCCGGCGCTGACCGGCGACGGTGTCAAGGACGCCTCGGCCGTCCTCGACACCCGGACGGGCCTCGGCCGGGGAGGGCTGTTGCGCGCTGACCGCACCATGGCTTCGAACCGACCTGCACCCTCGGGGGGATGGGCGTCTATCAGGGTGAGAGGCGGGGAGAGCGAGCCGGCGGAGCCGGGGGGTGCCTCTATGGGGGACGTCGACCCGGCGTCGGGCCAGGCAGAGGGGGCTTGGGTGTGCCGTTTTCCCTGGCCGATCTTCTTGTCGTAGCAGGTGCGGGAGGCCGGGTCGCTGAGCGAGGCGAACGCGGCCGGGAAGAACGCTCGTTTCAGCTGCTTGTCACCCCTCTGGGAGGGTTGTTCGCCGCGTATGGAGGATCCGGAACTGCGGGTCGCGGGGGCGAGGACGGTAACGGCCGCCCGCCCGTGAGCGTGCTCCCGAGCGCGCCAGGTGGCAAGAGCAGTCCGGGCCAGCGCATCTGATGACTCAAACCGCTGATCTCGCGGAGTGAAAGTCCGCCCGCTCGGCGCGTCCCGACCGCGACCCGCGCACCCGCCGCGTGACCGTGGCAGCAGACCCACCAGCCACGCACCGACGGGATGCTCCGTATGCCACCCATCGACCAGACCACTGCCGGACTCCCCGAGACCGGGCACTTCCCCGACCGCGACGAGCTGCTCCGCCTCAAGGACGGCTGGGGCCTGCACCCCGCGCTCGACCCCGAGGCAGTGGCCGTCCGCTTCGACCGACACCTCGCCACGCTGCCGCCCCAGCCCGGCGCCGCAGCCGGGGACGGGGCCCGGCCGAACCTGGTGCCCGCCGACACCGCGCGGGACTTCATCATCCAGCTCGCCGGCAGCCTCACCCGCACCCGGGTCGACCACCGCAAGCTCAGCCAGGCCGAAAAGGACGCCTTCAACACGGCCCTGAAGGCCGCCCACGCCGCCGGGACGTACAAGACGCTGGCCGACATCCACGGCGACATGAGCCACCGGATGCACTCGATGAGTGGCCCGATCGGCACTCAGCGCTTCCTGCCCTGGCACCGCCGCTACACACTGCAGGCGGAGAACCTGCTGCGCTCCGTCCAGCCCGCCAACGGCGCGCCGACCCTGACCGTCCCGTACTGGGACTACGCCAACGACCACGCCCGCCCCGACTGGGTCTGGCAGCCCCCGAACGTCACCCGCGGCGTCCCCGGCGCGAACGGCGGCTCGCTGCCGACCCAGACCCTGATCGACAGCCTGCTGCTGCGCCCGCGCTACACCCCGTTCACCAGCCACCTGGAGGCGGACGCGCACAACGACGTGCACAACTGGTGCAACGGCACCATCAGCGACATCATGGCCGCCCCGCACGACCCGATCTTCTGGCTTCTGCACGCCAATGTGGACCGTATCTGGGACCGCTGGCAACTCAACCACACCGGCAAGCCGAGCCTCTCCGGCAACGATGCCATCCTCGACCCCTGGACCAGCACCGCCACCGACGTGGCCAGCACCATCGCCCTCGGCTACTCCTACGCCTGACCGCCGACGATGCGCCGTCGCCTCGCTCTCACCGTCCTGCCGGCTCAACTCCTGGCCGGCGCACCGGCCGTGGTCGCCGAGGCGGCGGCCTTCGACCCGGGCCCGACCTCGAGCGTGCGTCGGACGGTGCCCGACCCGGATCCCCGGCTCACGATTGTTGGAACCAAATGGTCACGCTGCGTGCAACCTGCGGTGAACTGCCATCCATGCCGGAACCGGTAGCGGTGCGGAGCGTTGCCGCAAGCACGGAGCGTCGGCCGGGGCGGCCGAAGCAGTCGATGAACCTGTTCGAGACGCGCGGGCGAAGCGGCCTCACCCTGGTGGCTGTGCGGGTGATGACCGCCGTGCACTTCACCAGGGCACTACGCCGGCGTCCTCGAAGAACCGGCCCGTCGGGCCGTCGTCGGGCAGGGTCGCGAGTTTGATGGCGATGGCCGCGCCCTGTTCGGGGGTGCGCACGCCCCGGAAGCCGTTGAGGTCGGTCGCGACGTAGCCGGGGCAGCCGGCGTTGATCAGGATGTTCGTGCCGCTCAGCTCGCGGGCGTACTGGAGGGTGACGGCATTCAGGAACGTCTTCGACGGCGAGTACGCCACGGCCACTGGACCTGTGGTCAGCTCACCAGCGGCCCCTGACTGCCGGGTGAGGGAGCCGACACTGCTGGACATGTTCACGATCCGCGGTGAGGCAGAGCGGCGCAGCAGCGGCATCATCGCGTTGGTGACACGGATGACGCCGATGACGTTGGTCTCCACGACCGTGCGGATGGTGGCGGGGTCGACGCGGGTGGGCTCCTGGGGCGTGCCGCCCGCAATAGCGGCGTTGTTGACGAGCACGTCGAGGCGCCCGGCCTGTTCCTCGATCAGTCGTGCGGCGGCTGTCGCGCTCGCGTCGTCGGTCACGTCCAGCGGTACGCCGAACGCGTCGACGCCGGCCGCGCGCAGTCTCTCCACCGCGGCCTTGCGACGCTGATCGTCGCGGGCGCCGACGCCGACGCTCCAGCCGAGGGCGCCCAGGCCTGCGGCGATCTCGTAGCCGATTCCCTTGTTCGCGCCGGTGACCAGCGCAATCGTTCGTTCGCTCATGGGGACCATGCTGCTCTCGGACCCCGGCGGGGGTCCAAGACCGATTGGGTGGGCAACGATACCTTCCAGGTATCGATCCGGAGTACCGTGGCCGGATGGAGACCAGGGAACTGCGCTACTTCGTCGCCGTCGCCGAAGAGTTGCACTTCGGGCGCGCCGCGCAGCGGCTCGGGATCGCGCAGCCGCCTCTGTCACGGGCGATCCAGCAGCTCGAACGCCGGCTCGGGGCGGCGCTGCTGGACCGGACCAGCCGCACCGTCACGCTGACCGAAGCCGGCTCGGTGCTGCTGGTCGAGGGCCGGGCGGCCCTCGACGCGGTCGAAGCGGCCGAGCGCCGGACCCGCCGTGCCGCCCTTCACTCGACCGGACGTCCCGGCCTGGTCCTGGTCGCGAAGGCCAGCGCGTCCCGCGAACTGCTGGCGAGGCTGCTGGACGCGTACGCCGCCGAACCCGGCGCGGTCCCCGTCGACGTCATCCTGTGCGGCCCGGCCGAGCAGGAACGACTTGTGCGTGAGGGCCGGGCCGACGTGGCGCTACTGCACCGGCCGTTCGACTCGACGGCCGGGTTCCACACCGAAGAACTCAGCACGGAGGGCCAGGTCGTGGTCCTGCCGGCCGGGCATCCGCTCACCGTCCGGGCCCATGTGCACATGGCCGACATCACCGGGCTGCCCGGCCTGCCCCTGCCCCGCTGGCCCGACCTCGACGGCACCTACCCGCCCGGCCCCGGCCCGCAGGTCCGCGACCACGCGCAGTTGTTGCAACTCGTCGCGCTCGGCCGTGCTTGCGCGGTCTCACCGGAGTCGTGCCGATCTCAACTGCCCGGTGACCTCGCCGCCGTGCCCGTGCTGGATGCGCCGAAAGTCACCACCGTGATCGCTTGGCCGCCACACAGTCGGTCCAGAGCCGTCGCCGACCTTGTCCGGACTGCGACCCGTCTCCGGTAGTTCCAATGCGCCTGGCCCGGTTCCACCTCTCGTGTCCCGGCTCACGACCTGGGACTCAGCACACTGCCTGTCGTCAAGTGCGCTGGTTGACGTGCGGTTCTCCGGTCGGTTCAGTGCGACAGCTGCCGCTGGATCAGTGAGATGTCTGACGGCCCGTTGTTGTTCAGCACGCAAGTTGTGGCCGGCCCCGACTCTTGTGACGTCTTGTGGCGCCGGTCGGCCTTCGGGCCCAGCTCATCCCGGGAGCGAGGACGCCTCACCGATCGCGGCGAGCAGTTCGAAAGGCAGCTCCCGGTCCGCCTGACCGATGGCCAGCGCGAGCCATCGACAAGAGGACGGCAGCTGCACACTGGTGCGCGGTCCGCGCGTCGTGCTTCTGTCTCCACTGTACCCCCGGGGGTATTTTTCGGGTCGCCGCTCCGGGACGCCCGTAGGCCGGTGCCCGTCGATCCGCGCGGGATTTCGGCATGCCCGGACTATTGTCAGGAAACTTTACTTTTCACTAGGCTCTCGGCGGCGGCTTGGCGCGGCGCCCGCTCGATCGGGGCGTGACGCGCTCAGCGAGAGCTCTGACCCGGCCGCCGCGGTGGTGAGGGAACCACCGCTCGACCGGCGGGGATCGCGTGCGGGCCCCGCCGGAGTCCAGCTCTCGCCGTCGTTCTAGGTCAGGGAGTTCAGGGATGCGTCCCCAAGTCTCGGTAAGGCCTGTTCACATCGGAGTGTTCGCCGCGGTGCTCGTGCTGGTCGGCGGACTGTTGCTCGGCTGGTCCGGGCGGGCGGGAGCGGCGGCCGATCCGCTGCTCTCGCGGGGCAAGGCCGCCACGGCCTCGTCCACGGAGGGCTCGTCCTACGCGGCGGGCAAGGCGTTCGACGGGAACACCGGTACCCGGTGGGCGAGCGCGGAGGGGAAGGACCCGCAGTGGCTGCGGGTCGACCTCGGGGCGAACGCCACCGTCTCGCGGATCAAGCCCTCCTGGGAGGCCGCGTACGCGAAGGCGTACCGGCTGGAGGTGTCGGCGGACGGGGCGACCTGGACCACCGTCGCCGAGGAGAAGGCCGGCAACGGCGGCACGGACGACTGGACCGGGCTGACCGGCAAGGGCCGGTACGTCCGGATGTACGGTACGGCCCGCGGCACGTCCTACGGGTACTCGCTGGTCGAGATGGAGGTCTACGGGGTCACGGACACCACGCCCTCGCCGACCGCCACGCCCTCGCCGACCGCCACGCCGTCGCCGACCGGGACCGCCCCGGGCGGGGCGTTCACCGTCGTCGCGGCCGGTGACATCGCGGCGCAGTGCACCGCCTCGGACAGCGCCTGCGCGCACCCGAAGACCGCCGCCCTCGCCCAGAAGATCGACCCGAAGTTCTATCTGACGATGGGCGACAACCAGTACGACGACGCCCGGCTGTCGGACTTCCGCGCCTACTACGACAAGAGCTGGGGCGCGTTCAAGGCGAAGACCCACCCCGTCCCCGGCAACCACGAGACCTACGACCCGGCCGGCTCGCTCTCCGGGTACAAGGCGTACTTCGGCAGCATCGCCTACCCGCAGGGCAAGAGCTGGTACAGCTTCGACGAGGGGAACTGGCACTTCGTCGCCCTCGACTCCAACGCCTTCGACCAGAGCGCCCAGATCGACTGGCTCAAGGCCGACCTCGCGGCCAACACCCGCAAGTGCGTCGCCGCCTACTGGCACCACCCGCTGTACTCCTCCGGCGGCCACGGCAACGACCCGGTCTCCCGGCCGGTGTGGCGGATCCTCTACGACGCCCGGGCGGACCTGGTGCTCAACGGGCACGACCACCACTACGAGCGGTTCGCCCCGCAGGACCCGGACGGGAAGGCCACCGCCGACGGGATCGTCGAGATCGTCGGCGGGATGGGCGGCGCCGAGCCGTACCCGATCGAGCAGGTCCAGCCGAACAGCCAGAAGCGGATCAGCGGCGACTACGGCGTGCTGAAGCTGGACTTCACCGACTCCGGGTACGGCTGGAGCTTCGTCGGGACGGACGGCAAGGCCAAGGACACCAGCCCGACCTACAGCTGCCACTGATGATGTACCTGGCCACCACGGGCCGTCGTCCGGACGCGCCGCCCCGCCCCGCCGGGGTGGGGCGGCGCGTCCCGGGCACGGTCGTCGCGCTCGGCGCGGTCAGCCTGGTCACGGACGTCTCCTCGGAGATGGTCACCGCCGTGCTGCCGCTCTACCTGGTCCTGGGCCTCGGCCTCTCACCCCTCCAGTTCGGCTTCCTCGACGGACTGTTCAACGGAGCCACGGCACTGGTCCGGCTCCTCGGCGGGCGGCTCGCCGATCGCGGCGCCGGCCGGCACCGGACCGTCGCGGGGGCGGGCTACCTGCTGTCGGCGCTCTCCCGGCTGGGCCTGCTGATGGCCGGCGGGGCCGCCGGCGGGATCGCCGCCGCGCTGGCCGCGGATCGGCTCGGCAAGGGCGTGCGCACCGCACCCCGGGACGCGATGATCACGCTCAGCGCACCGCCGGAGACCCTCGGCCGGGCGTTCGGCGTGCACCGGGCGATGGACACGACCGGGGCGCTGCTCGGCCCGCTGGTCGCCTTCGTGGTGCTGTGGGCGACCGCGGACGCGTACGACGCGGTGTTCGTGGTCAGCTTCGCCACCGGCCTGCTCGGTGTCGTGGTGCTGGGCCTCTTCGTCCCGGCCGACCCGTCGGCACCGCCGCCGCGGGCCGCACCGACCCGCCCGGTCCCGTCCGCGCTCCCGTCGGCGCTCCCGTCCGCTGCCCCGGCCGCGGGGCCGAACGCCGCACCCGGCCCGGCCGGCACGGCAGCCCGGTCGACTGCCGACCCCGCCTTCCGGCGGGTGGTCGCGGCCGCCGCGCTGCTGGGCGCCGCGACCGTCGGCGACTCCTTCCTCTACCTCCTGCTCCAGCGCGGCCTCGACCTGTCGGCCGCGCTCTTCCCCCTGCTGCCGCTCGGCGCGGCGGCCTGCTACCTGCTGCTGGCCGTCCCCGCCGGGCGGATCGCGGACCGCGCCGGACGGCGGATCCCGTTCCTGCTCGGCCACGGCGCGCTGCTCGCCGCCTACCTGACGCTCCTGGTCCCGTCGGGCCTGCCGACCGCCGTGCTGGTCCTGGTCCTCCTCGGCGTCTTCTACGCCGCCACCGACGGCGTGCTGATGGCGCTGGCCGCGCCCGCGCTCCCGGCCGCCGGCCGGGCGAGCGGCCTCGCCGTCCTGCAGACCGGACAGGCCCTGGCCCGTCTGGTCGGCGCGGCCGGGTTCGGCGCGGCCTGGACGTGGTGGGGGCCGCGCCCGGCCCTCGTCGCGGCCGCCCTCGCCCTGGCCGCCGCACTCACCGCCGCCTGGCGGATCCTCCCGGGAAGGAAAGCGCGCCGATGAAGTCGCGAACGGTCCTGCTGGTCCTCGCCGCCCTCGTCCTCCTGGGCGGCTCCCTCGGCTACGTGGTGCACGCCCGCCAACGGGACGGCGGACCGCAACCCGTCGCCGCGGACGTCTCGTTCACGCTCGACCAGCCCGGTCTCTACTACCGCGACACCGCCACCGGCCGCGTCGCCCGCAGCCCGGGCGGCGAGCCCGGCGGCCCGTCCTGCGCCCGCTTCTACGCCGCGGGGGACCGCGCCCTGTGCCTGCGCGCCCTGCCGGGCACCCCCGCCCGGACCCAGGCCGTGGTCTACGACCGGCGGTTCACCGAGCTCCGGTCGGTGATCGTCCCCGGGATCCCCAACCGGGCCCGGGTCTCGCCCTCCGGCCAGGTGCTCTCCTGGACCACCTTCGCCGTCGGCGACTCCTACGCGGCGGACCGCTTCTCCACCCGCACCTCGATCCTCGACCTGCGCACCGGCTACCTGATCAAGTCCGTCGAGGAGATCCCGCTGACGATCGGCGGCACCCGCTACCACGCCGCCGACGTCAACTACTGGGGCGTCAACTTCGCCGCCGACGACAACCGCTTCTACGCCACCGTCTCCACCGCCGGCCGCACCCACCTCGTCGAGGGCGACCTCAAGGCCTGGTCGGCCCGCACCCTGCGGGAGAACGTGGAATGCCCCTCGCTCTCCCCGGACGGCACCCGGATCGCCTTCAAGAAGAAGGTCTCCGCCGATCCCGCCGCGCCCTGGCGCCTCCACGTCCTCGACCTGGCCGACCTCCACGAACACCCGCTGGCCGAGACCCGCAGCGTCGACGACCAGGCCGCCTGGCTCGACGACGCCACCCTCGCCTACGCCCTCCCGGCCCGGGCGGGCCAGGCCCCCGACGTCTGGGCCACCCCCGCCGACGGCACCGGCACGCCCCACCTCCTCCTCCCCGGTGCCTCCTCCCCGGTCACCGTCCCGCCCCCGCCGGCCTGACGCCCGCCGGCCCGCCGCCTGCCGCACCCGCCCGGGACGGTGGGCCGCGCCGCCCCCGCCGGCCCCACCCTGCGCGACCACCTCGCCCTGCCCGTTCTTTGGGCGGCGCTGAACGTTCACGGCCCGTCCGGAGCGCCGGACGGGCCGTGAACGGAAGGGCGGTCGACCGGGGACGGCGCCGGGCCGGGGCGAAGGCCACCGCACCCGCGCCGACGGGCGGTCCGTCCCCGGTTGCTCACCGGTTAGCGGTGGGCGCCCCCATTCCCGACACGACCACATTTCCGAATA
>NZ_JBHXTL010000229.1:0-8697 GCF_042677365.1 Kitasatospora sp. NPDC127116 | reverse complement strand
GCCGAAGGTCTCGGCCGCCCAGGCGAGGACCTCCTGCGCGGAGGCCTCCTCCAACTCACGGCCTGCTCTCTCCGCCAACGACGCGTAGTCAGTCGCGGTCATGCAGTCGTCCCCCATTGTCGAAAGCTGTTCCTCGCCCGCCCGGTGCGGTGGGGCCCACGGCTCGGCGGATGCCCGAGGAGTCCGGGGAATCCCGGATCAAGCGGCCCCGTGGCCGGTGGCAGGAAATCCGAACGGGCCGTCTCCTGTGAAGTTCTGACGGCTCAGCGATCGCGCATTGTCATGCAATGTCCACGCCAACAGTTTCAAACTGTTCCCCCACCCGGCCCGGCGGGTGGTCGATGCGGCGACCTGGAATGCCGCGGAGTGCTGGAACTCGCCCCCGAGTTCGGGCGGGAATGCGTCTGTGGACTTCCCGCCGAATCCCCGCGCGGGGCCCGTGGGCCGATCCGATTCGACCGGGCTCCCCGTGCCCACCTCCCCGTGTCGGGCAGCCCATTCGGTCATGCGGCCGAAACAGAGCATAGATCGCTTCGGTAGGGAGCGCCAGCCGTATCCGCCGGTTCTTTGATCTTGACGGAGCGTCTGATCCGCTGCCGTGGGGCTGGATTCGTGCAGCGTACGGGCGGTGCGACCTCGACCCGACGGTTGCGGCCGGGTCGGGCGGCGGGGGTTCGGGCCCCGGGGGCCGGTGGGGTCGTATGGCGGCAATGCCCGTTTTCTGCATGCTGGCCGCCCTTTCGCACTCTTTCTTCACAGGTGTCGGGGAAGAGGTGGTCTTGCATTTCGCTTGTGAGGAACTCCGACGATGCTTGACGCACCCCTGGTCGCTCATTACGGTGATCATCAATTCAATGGACTCCGGCAGGGTGGGGCGGCGGATCACGCGGCAGCCCGGGCCGGTCGGAGTGCGAAACGGGGGAGTGGTCGAGGGTGGTGTTGTCCATGCGAACGGATATGCCCGGCATCTGCTGAGGCCGCCTCGGGTCGGAGGGTTGAAGGCGCGTTGCCGCCTCCCCTTCCTTTTGTCTGCCCGAGTACTTTTCACTGCCGTTCCGGCAGGTTTCCAGTGGTTTCCTTCACGGCTTCACGTGTGTCACTTCAGGCTGCTCCGAAAGCGGGATAAAGCGTGGCAACAAAGTCTCGTCCGGATTTCTCCGTGTCCATTGTCAATGATGTTCGTGCACGAGCTGACGAGTTTCCGGAGAAGCCGGCGATCATCATGCTGGCCGAGGGGGAGAGCGAGCTCGACCGGCTGTCGTTCGCCGAGTACGACCGCCGCGCCCGGGCGTTCGCCGCTGGGCTCCAGGCCCGCGGCCTGGCCGGCGAGCGCGTGCTCATCCTGCTGCCCCAGGGCGTCGACTACGCCGTCGCCTTCCTGGGCTGCCTCTACGCGCAGGCGATCGCGGTGCCCGCCTTCCCGCCGACCCGGAGCCGCAAGGGGGCCCGGGTCGAAGGCATCGTCGACGACTGCGACCCGCGGCTCGCCGTGGTGGGGGCCGACCGGGTCCGGTCGATGGTCGAGGAACTCCCCTCCTCCTGCGCCGTGATGACGACCAGTGAGCTCACCGCCGCGGACCCGGAGGACTGGCGCGAGCCCGAACTCCGCCCGGACGACGTCGGCTACCTCCAGTACACCTCCGGCTCGACGGGGCGCCCGCGCGGTGTGATGGTCACCCACCGGAACATCGTCCAGCAGCTCGACATGCTCGCCGACGGGCTGGAGCTGGGGCCGGACGAGGTGTCGCTGTCCTGGCTGCCGCTCTTCCACGACTTCGGCCTGGTGGCCGGCCTGCTGTTCCCGCTGCGGGCCGGTGCGACGAACGTGCTGCTGGCGCCGATCGACTTCGTCCAGGAGCCGTTGCGCTGGCTCGCCGCGGCCACCCGCTACCGGGCCGCGCTGACCTTCGGCCCCAACTTCGCGCTGGACCTGTGCTGCGACCGCATCCGCCCCGAGGACCGCGAGGGCCTGGACCTCTCCGCGCTCCGCACGCTGATGATCGGCGCCGAACCGATTCGCCCGCAGTCGATCGAGCGGTTCGCCGCCGAGTTCGCCCCGTTCCGATGTCGCGCCGACATCTTCACCCCGGCCTACGGAATGGCCGAATCCACGCTCGCCGTGACGGTGCGCCGGCGCGACGAGCCGCTGGGACTCGCCTCCTTCGACATCGAGGAGCTGGGGCGCGGACGGCTGCGGCGCGTGGCGGACGGCGCGCCGGGAAGCCGCCTCCTGCCGAGCAACGGCGACGTCCTGCCGGACACCGGACTGCTGGTCGTCGACCCGGAGACCCGGACCCCCGTCCCCGACGGGCAGTGCGGTGAACTCTGGCTGAGCGGCGACACCGTGAGCCCCGGCTACTGGCGGAACGCCGAGGCGACCGAGGCCGCCTTCGGGGCCCGTCTGGCCGACGGCAGCGGCCCGTACCTGCGCACCGGGGACCTGGGCGGGCGGCTCGGCCCGCACACGTACATCACCGGACGGCGCAAGGACCTGATCGTGGTCCGCGGTGTCAACCACTACCCGCACGACATCGAGCTGACCGTCGCGGACTCCCACCCGGCCCTCGAACGCGACAAGGGCGTCGCCTTCCCGGTGGAGGACGCCGAGGGCGTCGAACAGCTGGTCGTGGTCAGCGAACTGACCCGGGAGGGATTCCGCGGCGCCGACCGCGACGAGGTCGTCCGCAGCATCCGGCTCGCCGTCGTCGAGGAGCACGGACTCGACCCGCGGACCGTGGTGCTGATCCGCCCGGCCCAGCTCCCGCTGACGTCGAGCGGCAAGGTCCGCCGGCAGGAGTGCAAGCGGCTCTTCCTGGAGGACGGGCTCAAGCCGGTCCACGTCTCCTCCGTGGCGGCCGTCCTCGACACCCCCGCGGACGCCGCGCCGGAGCGCTCCAGGAAGGCCGTGGCCGACTGGCTGACCGAGCGGATCGCCGGTCTGCGCCGGCTCACCCCCCGGGATGTCCCGCAGGACGCCCCCTTCGGCTCCTTCGGGCTCGACTCCGCGGGGCTCGCCGGACTCGCCGCCGACCTCCGGGCCTGGCTCGGCGCCCCGGTCGACGCCAAGGACCTCTACAACCACCCCACCGTCGCGGCGCTGGCCGCCGCGCTCACGGGCGACCGGGCCGGTTCGACCGACGAGACCGACGAGGCCGACGGGACGGACAAGACCGAGCGGACCGACAAGACCGAGCGGACCGACAAGGCCGCCCGGACCGAGCGGGCCGGATCCGCCGGGGCGGCCGACGACCGCGAGGCGATCGCCGTCGTCGGCATGGCCTGCCGGATGCCCGGTGCCCAGGACGTCGAGGCGTTCTGGCAGCTGCTGCTGGACGGCCGGGACGCGGTGACCGAGGTCCCGGCGCACCGCCGTCTGCTCGGCTACCGGCTGGAGCACGGGGAGCCGGGCCGGGGCGGATTCGTCGACGGGGCCGAGGAGTTCGACGCGGCCTTCTTCGGTGTCTCCCGCGACGAGGCCCGCCGGACGGACCCGCAGCAGCGGCTGCTGCTGACCACGGTGTGGCAGGCCCTGGAGGACGCCGGCGTGGACCCGCAGGCGCTGGCCGGGGGCCGCACGGGCGTCTTCGTCGGGATCAGCACCAACGACTACGGCCGGCTCCAGGCCAGGGCCGGCGTCCCGGTCACGGCCCACGACGGGACCGGCAACGCGTCGAGCATCGCGGCCAACCGGATCTCCTACCTGTGGGACCTGCGCGGCCCCAGCCAGGTGGTGGACACGGCCTGCTCGTCCTCCCTGGTGGCCCTCCACCAGGCGTGCACCAGCCTGCGGCTCGGCGAGTGCGACCTCGCCGTCGTGGCCGGCGTCAACCTGCTCCTGGACCCGGGGCTGACCACGGTCTTCACCGAGGCGGGCATGCTCGCGCCGGACGGCCGGTGCAAGACCTTCGACGCGGCGGCGGACGGCTACGTGCGCGGCGAGGGCTGCGGCGTCGTGGTGCTCCGGCGGGCGTCCGACGCGGTCGCCGCCGACGACCGGATCCGCGCCCTGGTCGAGGGTTCGGCTGTCTCCTCCGACGGGCGCAGCAGCACGCTGACCGCGCCGAACGGACCGTCCCAGGAGGCCGTGCTGCGGTCCGCCCTGCGGTCCGCCCGCCTGACCGCGGAGGAGGTCGGCTACGTCGAGGCCCACGGCACCGGCACCCGGCTCGGCGACCCGATCGAGATGGGCGCGCTGCGCGCCGTGTACGGCGGGTCGGCCGGCCCGGACCTCCACGTCGGCTCGGTGAAGAGCAACATCGGCCACCTGGAGGCCGCGGCGGGCATGGCCGGCCTGATCAAGGCGGTGCTCTGCCTGGAGCACCGGCGGATCCCGGCCTCCCTGCACGTCGACACGGTCAACCCGCTGATCGGACTGGACGGTTCCCGGCTGCGGATCCCGCGCGCGACGACGGAGTGGCCCGAGGGCCCCGCCCGGGCGGCGGCCGTCAGCTCCTTCGGCTTCGGCGGCACCAACGCCCATGTGATCCTCTCCGGCGCGCCGGCCCGGCGGGCCCGGGTGGAGGCCGCGGAGGGCGGCGAGTGGTCCTTCCTCCCGGTCTCGGCGAAGAGCGGGCCCGCCCTGCGCCGGCTGGCCGCCGACTACGCCGGGGTGCTGGCGGGGGAGGGCGGCGCCGCCCCGGCGTGGAGCGCGCTGGTCCACACGGCGGGCGCCCGGCGCCAGCACCACGACCACCGGCTCGCCGTGCTGGCCCGGTCGGACCGGGAGGCCGCGGAGGCCCTGGAGGCGTACCGCGACGGCCTGCCGTCCCCCGCGGTGGTGCACGGCGTCGCGCACGGCGGCGGTCCCGGGCCGGTGGCCTTCGTGTTCACCGGCCAGGGCGCGCAGTACCCCGGGATGGCCAAGGCGCTGTACTTCGGGCACGCGGCCTTCCGCACGGCGCTCGACGAGGTCGACGCGCTGGTGCGCGCGGAGCTCGGCGTCTCCCTGCTGCCGACGCTGTGCGACGCCCCGGGCCCGCGGCTGGACCTGGAACGGACCGAGTTCGCCCAGCCGGCCCTGTTCGCCGTGGACTACGCGCTGGCCGAGCTGTGGCGCGCCTGCGGGGTGCGGCCCGACGCCGTGGCCGGGCACAGCCTCGGCGAGTACGTGGCGGCCTGCGTCGCCGGCGTGCTGAGCCTGCCCGACGCGGTCCGGCTGGTGGTCGCCCGCGCCGGTCTGATGCAGGAGCTGGCGGAGGCCGGGTCGATGTACGCGGTCCACGCCGGCCGCGAGCTGGTCGCGCAGCTGTGCGCGGACCTTCCCGAGGACCGTTCGGTGGTGCTCGCGGCCCTCAACGGGCCGGAGGACGTGGTGGTCTCGGGCGCGGTGCGGGCGGCCGCCGACCTGGCGGCCGACTGGGAGCGGCGGGGCGCGAAGGTCACCCGGCTGCACGGCACCCGGGCGTTCCACTCGCCGCTGATGGAGGGGCCGGTCGCGCGGTTCGAGCGGATCGCCGCGACGGTCGACTTCCGTACCCCCCGGATCCCCGTGGTGGCCAACCTGACCGGCGCCGTCGAACGGGAGTTCTCGGCCGCCTACTTCGCCCGGCACGCGCTCGAACCGGTGCGGTTCGGCGACTGCCTGGCCGCCCTCGCCGCGCTCGGCTGCACCACCGTCGTCGAGTGCGGGCCGCACCCGGTGCTCGGTCCGCTCGTCGAGGCCGTGCTCACCGACGCCGTCGGCCTGCCGACGCTGCACCGGGACGACACCGACGACCGCCGCTTCCGGCGCGGGCTGGCCGAGTGGTACGTCCGGGGCGGACGGGTCGACTGGGCCGGGGTCCTGCGGGACCGGGACGGGGAGCACGGCCGGCCGCCGCTGCCGGTCCCGCTGCCGGGCCACCCGCTCGCCCCGACCCGGCACTGGTTCACCGACGGCGGCGACGGACGGCACCCGCTGCTCGGCGCGCCGGTCGAGCTGGCCGGTGCCGGGAGCCACTGGTTCTCCCGCACGCTGACCGCCGGGCAGCCGTGGTACCTCGACGAGCACCGGGTGGCCGGGCGGCCGGTGCTGCCCGCCGCCGCGATGACGGAGTGGGCCGACGCGGCCGTCCGCGAGGTCGCCGGTGACGGGCCCCGGACGCTGGAGGGCGTGTCCTTCACCGCCTTCCTCGCCCTGCCGCAGGACGCGCCCGTCACCGCCCAGGCGGTCGTCGAGCCCCTGCCGGACGGCCACCGGGTCCGCGGCTTCGCGCGGATGTCCGGGGCGGCCGCGTGGACGGGGCACGTCACGGTGGAGGCCGCCCGGCCCGCCGCGCCGGCCCCGGACACCCGGGTCGACCCCGGCCTCCTGCGGGCCGCCCTGGCCGAGCGGGACGTCGACGCCCTGTACGGGTCGCTGCGCGCCCGGGGCCTCCAGTACGGCCCGGCCTTCCGCGCCCTCCGGGCGCTGTGGGCGGGCGGGAAGGAGGCCGTCGGCCTGGTGGAGGCGGACCTCCCGGCCGAGGACCGGGCGGCGTACCGGGCGCACCCCGTCCTGCTCGACGCGTGCTTCCACACGACCGCCGCGTTCCTCGGCGACACCGGGGACCTGCTCCTGCCGGTGGGCATCGACCGGATCACCGTCCACCGTCCGCTGCCCGCGCGGCTGTGGTGCGTGGCCCGGGACGCCGGGACCGGCGCCGACGGCGAACGCTCCTTCGACCTGGACCTGGTGTCCGAGGACGGCGAACGGCTGGCCACCGTCGAGGCGCTGCGGCTGCGGCCGGTCGCGCCGGAGCGGATCGCGGCGGCGGCCGGAGCGGCGGCTGGAGCGGCGGCCGGGGCCGCGGTGCGGGGCTACCGCACCGACTGGGTGCCGGCGCCGGAGGCGGGTACCGCCGGCCGGCCGGGCACCTGGCTGGTCTGCGGGACGGACGCGTCGCTGGTGGACGGCTGGTGCGCCGAGGCGGCCGTCCCGGCCCTGGGTCTGCTGATCGCCCCGGACGCCTCGGACGAGGCGGTGGCCCGGCTGTTCGCCGAGGCCCGCGGCCGGGTGGACGGGGTCGCCGGACTGGTCCTCCAGAGCGCCGGGGACGACGCCGTCGTGCTCGCCGGCACGGCCTTCGCGATCCTGCGCGGGTTCCTGCGGGAGTTCGGCGCGGACCGGCCCGACCTGGTCGTCTGCTCGACCGGCGCGGTGCGGGTGCCGCAGGCGCCGACCCGCCCGGACGCCGGCCAGGCGCCGCTGACCGGACTGGCCAAGGCGGTCGTCGCCGAGTACCCCGACCTCACCTGCGTCCAGGTGGACCTCGAACCGCGCCGGACCCCGCCGACGCTGGCCGGACTGCTGGCGCGGGTCGCCGGCCTCGCGGGGCGCGGCCACCTGGCGGTGCGGGACGGCCGCTGGTACGCCGCCCGGCTGCGGGAGGCCGCGCTCGGCGGCTCGCCGGCGGCGCCCGTCCGGGCGGACGGCAGCTACCTGGTCACCGGCGGGCTCGGCGCGCTGGGCCTGGCCACCGCCCGTCGGCTCGCCGACCTGGGCGCGCGCTGCCTGGTGCTGACGGGCCGTTCCGTGCCGGCCGAACCCCCGCGGGAGGTCGCGGAGCTGCGGGCCGCCGGTGTGCGGGTCGAACTCTGGCCCGCCGACGTGGCCGACCTGCCGGCGATGACCGGCCTGTTCGGGCGGATCGGCCGGGAGCTGCCCCCGCTGCGCGGCGTCGTCCACGCCGCCGGGACCACCGACGACGCCCCGCTGGTCGACCTCGACCGCGGCCGCTTCGCCGAGGTCCTGCGGCCCAAGGTCCGGGGCGCGCAGCACCTGCACACCCTGACCGCCGACGCCGGGCTCGACTTCCTGGTGCTCTACTCCTCGCTCGCCTCGATGACCGGCTCGGCCGGCCAGGCCAACTACGCCGCCGCCAACGCCTTCCTGGACGCTCTCGCCGAACAGCGGTGCCACGACGGGCAGCCGGCCCTCAGCATCAACTGGGGTCCGTGGGCCGAGGCCGGCCTGGCCGCCCGCCCGGAGCTGCTCGCCCGGCTCGCCCGCGCCGGCATCACCGGGATCGGCACCGACGAGGCCCTGACGGCCTTCGGGCGCGTGCTGGGCGGCGGCCTGCCGGTGGTGGGCCTGGCGGCGGTCGACTGGGCCGCGTTCACGGCCGCCGACGACCGGCGGCCGCCGTACACCCTGCTGAGCGGCCTGGCCCCGGAGCGGGCCGCGGAGCCGTCCCTCGACGGGCGGTCGCCGCAGGCGCCGGCGGAGCCGGCCGCGCACCGCACCGCCGAGCAGGTGGTCGAGCTCGCCCTGCGCGACCCGCGGGCCGGGCGGGCCGCCGTCACCGAGGAACTGCTGGCCGCCGCCGGCGAGCTGCTGGGCCTCACGGCGCGCCAGCGGGACGAGCTGCGCCCGACCTTCGGGCACCGGCGGCTGAACGAGCTGGGTCTGGACTCGCTGACCGCGGTCCGGCTGCGCAACCGGCTGCTGGCGGACTTCTCCGCGGACGTCCCGCCCTCCTTCGTGTTCGGCGGCAACACCGTCGCCGACGTGGTCGACCTGATCCTGCGGCAGATCACGCTCCGGAGCCTGGTCGCCGCCGACGACGGCGGGGCCGACGAGGCCGGGGACGTCGAGGTCCTCACCTTCTGATCCGCCCGCGGGCCGTGCCGTCGGCCGCCCCGGGACGTGCCCCCGGATGCCAGGACCGCGGGGCGTCCCCGCGGCCCCCCCCCCCCACCCCCAGTCGCGAATTAACAACATAAGCGGGCGCCGATGTA
>NZ_JBHXTL010000228.1:0-8699 GCF_042677365.1 Kitasatospora sp. NPDC127116 | reverse complement strand
TGGCGCGCCGACGGCACGCTGGAGTACCTGGGCCGCACCGACGACCAGGTCAAGGTGCGCGGCTACCGCATCGAGCTGGGCGAGATCGAGTCCGCCCTGCTCGGCCAGGCGGGCGTGGCCCAGGGAGTGGTGATCGTCCGGGAGGACGTCCCCGGCGACAAGCGGCTGACCGCCTACGCCGTCCCGGACCTGGACGCGGACGTGGAGCTGGACGCCGTCGCGCTGCGGGACGCGCTCGCGACGGCGCTTCCCGACTACATGGTCCCGTCCGCGGTCGTACTGCTGGAGGCGCTCCCGCTGACCGTCAACGGCAAGCTGGACCGCCGCGCCCTCCCGGCCCCGGACCGGACCGCCGAGCTGGAGGCCTCCTACCGCGCGCCCCGGACGCCCGAGGAGACCCTCCTGTGCGAGGCGTTCGCCGAGGTCCTCGGGCTGGAGCGGGTCGGCGTCGACGACAACTTCTTCGAACTCGGCGGGCATTCGCTGCTGGCGGTGACGCTGGTGGAGCGGCTGCGTTCCCGCGGCCTGCAGGTGTCGGTGAAGGCGCTGTTCCAGGCTCCGACGGTGGCCGGACTTGCGGCCGTGGACGCGGGCCAGGCGTTCGTGGTGCCGGAGAACCGGATCCCGAGCGACGCGACCGTTCTGACGCCGGACATGGTCACGCTGGCCGAGGTCACCGAGGACGATCTCGCACGGATCGTGGAGCAGGTCCCGGGCGGTGCGGCGAACGTCGCCGACGTCTACCCGCTGGCGCCGCTGCAGGAGGGGATCTTCTTCCACCACCTGCTGGACGCCGACCAGGGCCGTGACGTCTACACGCTGCCGACGGTGCTGGCCTTCGACTCGCGGGAGCGGGTCGACGGATTCGTGTCCGCGGTGCAGGCGGTGGTGGACCGGCACGACATCCTGCGGACGGCGGTGCTGTGGGAGGGACTGTCCCAGCCGCTGCAGGTCGTGCTGCGGCAGGCGCCGCTGGTGGTGTCCGAGGTCGCCCTGGCGGCCGGTGCCGGTGACGAAGCGGTCGCCCGGCTGCTGGCGGCGTGCCCGCCGTCGATGGACATCCGCCGGGCGCCTCTTCTTGATCTGACCATCACTCAGGACGCTTCTGGTGGCCGGTGGTTGGTCGTGCTTCGCAGCCACCACCTGATCCGCGACCACCAGGCGCTGGAAGTCCTGCTGGACGAGGTGCGGGCGCACCTGGAGCAGGAGGAGGACCGGCTGCCGGAGCCGGCGCCGTACCGCGACTTCGTCGCGCACGCGCGCCTGGCGGTCACCGCAGAGCAGCACCGCGCGTTCTTCGAGCGGGCGCTCGGGGAGGTGGAGGAGTCGACCGCGCCGTACGGCGTTCTGGACACGCACGGCGAAGGCGGCGAGGTCGGTGAGACGATCGTCGAGCTGTCGGACGAACTGGCCGATCATGTGCGGAAGTTGGCTCGCCTGAACGGTGTGAGCGCGGCCGCGTTCTTCCACCTGGCGTGGGCACGGGTCGCGGCGGCGACGACGGGGCAGACGCATCCGGTGTTCGGAACCGTGCTGCTCGGCCGGATGGACGCGGGAGGTGCGGCGAGCCGTACGCCGGGTCTGTACATCAACACGCTGCCGATCCGGGTCGACGCCACCCAGCGACTTGGCGACGGACTGCGGGCAGCACAGGCGCAGTTGGCCGAACTGCTGACCCACGAGCATGCCCCGCTGTCCCTCGCCCAGCAGGCGACCAGCCTGCCGGCGCAGAGCCCGCTGTTCACCTCGATCCTCAACTACCGTCACAGCAAGCCGCGTTCCGAGTCCGGTCGGGGGAACCTGCCGGATACCGGGATCGCGGGCATCGACATCCTGTACGCCCATGAGGGCAACAACTACCCGCTGACGGTGTCGGTGGACGACACCGGTGTCGGGTTCCGGTTCACGGTGCAGGCATGTGCGCCGATGGACTCGGACGTGGTCTGCGGTCTGCTGTGCACGGCGGTGGAGAACCTGGTCGGCGGGCTGGAGGAGGACTCCGCCGCCACGCTCGACCGGATCGCCGTTCTGGACGCCGGGCAGCGGGAGTTGGTGCTGCGCGGCTGGAACGACACGGCGCGTGAGGTGCCGGTGGGGACGCTGCCGGGGCTGTTCGAGGCGCAGGCGGCGCGGACGCCGGACGCCACGGCCGTGGTGTTCGGCAGTGGTGCGGCGCGTGAGGTCGTGTCGTACGCAGAGTTGAACGAGCGGGCGAACCGCCTGGCGCACCTGCTGGTTGAGGCCGGCGTTGGGCCGGAGCACCTGGTGGCGGTGTGTCTTCCGCGCTCGACCGAGCTGGTCGTGTCGCTGGTGGCGATCGGGAAGGCGGGGGCGGCGTATCTGCCGCTGGACCCGGACTACCCGGCGGAGCGCCTGGCCTCCACCCTGGAGGACGGCCGTCCGACCGCCCTGGTCACCGACAGTGTGACGATGGGCGGGGAGCTGGCGGCTGGTGTCCGGCGGATCGACCTGGACAGCCCGGACACCGTCAACGCCCTGAGTGCGCAGGCGGTTTCGAACCCGGAGCGGGTGGGCCACGGCCCGCAGAGCCCGGCGTACGTGATCTACACCTCGGGGTCGACGGGTCGTCCGAAGGGTGTGGTGGTTGCACATGACGGTGTAGTGAACCGTTTGGCGTGGATGCAGGACGACTACCGGCTGACGTCGTCGGATCGGGTGCTGCAGAAGACTCCGGTCGGGTTCGACGTCTCCGTGTGGGAGTTCTTCTGGCCGCTGACCACCGGCGCCACCCTGGTGGTCGCACGTCCGGACGGGCACCGCGATCCGGCGTACCTGGCGGAGGTGATTCGTGCGGAGGGCGTGACGGTCACGCACTTCATTCCGTCGATGATGCAGGTGTTCCTGCTGGAGCCGGCCGCGCGGACCTGTACTTCTCTGCGGGCGGTGTTCGCCAGTGGTGAGGCGTTGTCGCCGGAGTTGCGCGACGCCTTCCTGCGGGATGTTGGTGTTCCGCTGCACAACCTGTACGGGCCGACGGAGGCGTCGATCGACGTCACCGCCTGGGAGTGCGTGCCGGGGACGGCGACCGTGCCGATCGGCGGCCCCGTCGGCAACACCCGGGTGTACGTGCTGGACGCGGCGCTGCGGCCGGTTCCGGTCGGCGTTGCCGGTGAGTTGTACCTCGCCGGTGTTCAGCTGGCACGGGGCTACCTGAACCGTCCGGGGCTGACGGCGGAGCGCTTCGTGGCCTGCCCGTTCGGCGAGGCGGGCGCAAGGATGTACCGCACCGGCGACCTGGCGCATTGGCGCGCCGACGGCACGCTGGTGTACCTGGGCCGGACCGACGACCAGGTGAAGGTGCGCGGCTACCGCATCGAGCTCGGCGAGATCGAAGCCGCCGTCCTCGGTCAGCCGGGTGTCGCCCAGGCCGCCGTGATCGTCCGCGAGGACGTCCCGGGCGACAAGCGCATCGCCGCCTACATCGTCCCCGCCGCCGGTGCGGAGATCGACACTGCCGAGATCAGGGCCGGGCTGGGCGCCGTCCTGCCCGAGTACATGGTCCCGTCCGCGATCATGGCGCTGGACGCGCTCCCGCTGACCGTCAACGGCAAGCTCGACCGCCGCGCTCTCCCGGCCCCCGAGATCACCGCGATCCACGAGGCCTACCGCGCGCCGCGCACGGCGGACGAGGAACTGCTCTGCGAGGTGTTCGCCGAGGTTCTGGGCCTGCCCCAGGTGGGCATCGACGACAACTTCTTCGAACTCGGCGGGCATTCGCTGCTGGCGGTCACCCTGGTCGAGCGGCTGCGCTCGCGCGGCCTGCACGTCTCGGTGCGGGCGCTCTTCCAGGCCCCGACGGCGGCCGGACTCGCGGCCGTTGATACCGGCCGGGCCTTCGTGGTGCCGGAGAACCGGATCCCGCAGGACGCCACCGCCCTCACCCCGGACATGGTCACGCTGGCCGAGCTGAGCCAGGCGGACCTCGACCGTCTGGTGGATCAGGTCCCCGGTGGTGCGGCGAACGTCGCGGACGTCTACCCGCTGGCGCCGCTGCAGGAGGGGATCTTCTTCCACCACCTCCTGGACGCCGACCAGGGCCGCGACGTCTACATCGTCCCGGTCGTTCTGGGCTTCGACTCCCGCGAGCGCGTCGACGCGTTCGTGACCGCGCTTCAGCGCGTCGTCGACCGGCACGACATCCTGCGGACGGCCGTGCTGTGGGAGGGCATCTCCCAGCCGCTCCAGGTCGTCCTGCGCCAGGCGCCCTTGGCGGTCGAGGAGGTCGTCCTCACCGGGGACCAGGGCGAGGACGCGGTGGCCCGGCTGCTGGCGGCCTGCCCGCCGTCGATGGACATCCGTCAGGCGCCGATGCTCGATCTGACGATCACCCACATCACCTCCGATGGGCTCTGGTTGGTCGCTCTGCGCAGCCACCACCTGATCCGCGACCACCAGGCGCTGGAGATCCTGTTGGACGAGGTGCGCGCGCACCTGGAGCAGGATGTCGAGCGGCTGCCGGAACCGGCGCCGTACCGCGACTTCGTCGCCCACGCGCGCCTGGCGGTCACCGCCGAGCAGCACCGCGCCTACTTCGAGCGCGCCCTCGGCGAGGTCGAGGAGCCCACCGCGCCGTACGGCGTCCTGGGCACCCGCGGCGACGGCAGTGACACCGGCGAGGCGATCGTCGAGCTGTCGGCCGAACTGGCCGACCGGGTGCGGGAGTCGGCACGTCGTCACGGTGCCAGTGCCGCCGCGCTGTTCCACCTCGCCTGGGCGCGCGTCGCCGCCGCCACGACCGGGCAGACGCATCCGGTGTTCGGCACCGTGCTGCTCGGCCGGATGGACGCCGGGGACACGGCGAGCCGCACCCCGGGCCTGTTCATCAACACCCTGCCGATCCGGATCGACGCCACCCGGCCGCTGGACGCCGGACTGCGCGCCGTCCAGGTCCAGTTGGGCGAGCTGCTGCGGCACGAGCACGCCCCGCTGGCGCTCGCCCAGCAGGTGGCCGGACTCCCCGCCCAGAGTCCGCTGTTCACCTCGCTCCTCAACTACCGCCACAGCAGGCCGCGTTCGGATTCCGGTCAGGGGAGCCTGCTGGAAACCGGGATCGCGGGCATCGACATCCTGTACGCCCACGAGCGGAACAACTACCCGGTGACGGCCTCGGTGGACGACACCGGTGTCGGCTTCCGGCTCACGGTGCACGCGGCCGAGCCGATCGACTCCGACACCGTCTGCGGCCTGCTGCACACCGCCGTCGAGAACCTGGTCGGCGCCCTGGAGGCGCACCCCGCCGCCACGCTGGACACGGTCGCCGTCCTGGACGGCCGTCGGCAGGACCAGCTGCTGCGCGGCTGGAACGACACCGCGCGGGATCTGCCGGCCGCGACGCTGCCGGAGCTGTTCGAGGCGCAGGTCGCCCGGACGCCGGACGCGGTCGCGTTGGTGCGCACCCGCGCCATGGACCCGGACACCACGGACACCCCGGACACCCCGGGCCACGAGACGCTGACCTACGCCGAACTCGACGCGCGCGCGGGCCGGCTGGCCCGCGTCCTGGCCGGCTACGGGGTCGGGCCGGAGGCGCTGGTCGCTGTCGGCATGCACCGGTCCACGGAGCTGGTCACCACCTTCCTGGCGATCGCCAAGGCGGGCGGCGTGTTCGTCCCGCTGGACCTGCGTTCGCCCGAGGCGCGGACGGCGGCCGTCCTGGCGGACGCCCGGCCGCACCTGCTGGTGGCCGACTCCGCCCTGCGGGAGCACGCGGTCGTGCGCACGGCCGAGGCGCAGGGCACCCGGGTGGTCCTCGTCGACGCCGACGTCCTCGCCGTGCCCGCAGCGGACGGCTCGGACGGCTCGGACGGCGCGGACACCATGGAGCCCGTGAGCCCGACGCGGGTGCTGCCGGACCAGGCGGCGTACATCATGTACACCTCCGGCTCCACCGGCACCCCCAAGGGCATCGTCACCACGCACGCCGACGTCGCCGCCCTCGTGCGGGACTCGCGCTGGAACGTCGGCCCGGCCGACCGCGTGCTGTTCCACGCCCCGCACGCCTTCGACGCGTCCACCTACGAGCTGTGGGTCCCGCTCGTCCACGGCGGCAGCGTCTCCGTCGCGCCGGAGGTCAGGCTCGACAGCGCCACCCTGCACCGGCTGATCGTCGACACCCGGGCCACCCACGTCCATGTCACGGCCGGGCTCTTCCGCGTCATCAGCGAGGAGAGCCCCGAGATCTTCGCCGACGTGACGGAGGTCCTCACGGGCGGCGACGTCGTGCCGCCCACCGCGGTCGCGCGGCTGCTCGACGCCCTCCCGCACCTGACCGTCCGCCACCTGTACGGCCCGACCGAGACCACGCTGTGCGCCACCCAGCACCCGATGGCCGCCCGGGCCGAGCTCGGGCACACGCTGCCCATCGGCAGCCCGATGGACGACACCCGGGTGTACGTGCTGGACGCCGCGCTGCGGCCGGTGCCGGTGGGGGTGCCCGGCGAGCTGTACATCGCCGGCACCGGGCTGGCGCGCGGCTACCTGAACCGTCCGGGCCTGACCGCGGAGCGCTTCGTGGCCTGCCCGTTCGGCGGGGCCGGGGATGGGCCCCTCGCCCCCAGCCCGGCGGCTGGGAGGTGCCCCCAGCCCGGTGGCGGGCAAGGAGGGAGGATGTACCGCACGGGCGACCTCGCCCGCTGGCGCGAGGACGGCACGCTCGACTACCTGGGCCGCACCGACGACCAGGTGAAGATCCGCGGCTTCCGGATCGAGTTGGCGGAGATCGAGTCCGCCCTGCTCGCCCGGCCGGGCGTGGCCCAGGGCGTGGTGATCGTCCGCGAGGACGTCCCCGGCGACAAGCGGCTGACCGCCTACGTGGTGCCCGAGGCGGGTGCGGCGGTGGACTCCGCCGCCCTGCGCGCGGAGCTGGCGGCGGTGCTGCCGGACTACATGGTCCCGTCCGCGGTGCTCGCCCTGGAGGCGCTGCCGCTGACGGCCAACAGCAAGCTGGACCGCCGCGCTCTCCCGGCCCCGGACCACGCGGCGGCGCTGGGGGCGTCCTACCGGGCGCCGCGGACACCGGAGGAGCAGCTGCTGTCCGAGGCGTTCGCGGACGTCCTGGGCCTGCCGCAGGTCGGCGTCGACGACGACTTCTTCGAGCTGGGCGGGCACTCGCTGCTGGCCACCCGGCTGGTCAGCCGGGTCCGTTCGGCCCTGCGGGTGGAACTGCCGCTGCGGGTGGTCTTCGAGAGCCCCACCGTGGCCGCGCTGGCGCCCCGGCTGTCGAAGGCGGAGCAGGCCGCGCCCGCGCTGGTCGCCACCGCCCGTCCGGACGTGGTGCCGCTCTCCCTGGAGCAGCGCCGGATGTGGTTCCTCAACGAGCTGGACGGCGCGAACGCGGCCTACAACATCCCGCTGGCGCTGCGGTTCGCGGGCGCCCTGGACCGGTCGGCGCTGGCGGACGCCCTGCGGGACGTGGTGGCGCGGCACGAGGTGCTGCGGACGGTCTTCCCGGCTCCGGCGGGGGAGCCGCGGCAGCGGGTCCTCGCCGTGGACGAGTACCGCTGCGAGCTCGCGGTGGTGGAGGCGGCCGCGGCCGACGTCGACGGGCTGCTGGCCCGGGCGGCCGCCCGCCCGTTCGACCTGGCCACGGAGATCCCGATCCGGGCGACCCTGTTCGAGGTCGGGCCCGAGGAGCACGTCCTGCTGGTGGTGATCCACCACATCGCCGGCGACGGCTGGTCGATGCGCCCGCTGGCCCAGGACCTCTCGTCCGCCTACACGGCGCGCAGCACCGGCGGCGCGCCCGACTGGGCCCCGCTCCCGGTGCAGTACGCCGACTACACGGTGTGGCAGCGCGAGCTGCTCGGCGCGGACGACGACCCGGGCAGCGTGCTGAACCGTCAGCTCGCCTACTGGGAGAAGACGCTCGACGGCACCCGGCAGCAGCTGGAGCTGCCGGCGGACCGTCCGCGCCCGGCGGCGCTGACCCACCGCGGCGGGGTCGTCGAGCTGACCGTCCCGGCCGCCCTGCACGAGGAGCTGACCAGGCTCGCCCGGGCCGAGGGCGTGACCATGTTCATGGTGCTCCAGGCGGCCCTGGCCACGATGCTGTCCCGGCTCGGCGCGGGGGAGGACATCCCGATCGGCACGGCGGTCGCCGGGCGTACGGACGCGGCCATGGACGACATGGTCGGGTTCTTCGTCAACACCCTGGTCCTGCGGACGGACCTCTCCGGTTCGCCGACGTTCTCCGGCCTGCTCAACCGGGTCCGCGAGGCGGGACTGGAGGCGTTCGCGCACCAGGACGTCCCGTTCGAGCGCCTGGTGGAGAGCCTGGCCCCTGCTCGCTCGCTGACCCACCACCCGCTGTTCCAGGTCATGCTGGTCCTCCAGAACAACGAGGGGGCCACGCTCGACCTGCCCGGGCTGGACGTCAGCGGCCTGCCGAACGGCAGCTGGCCGGCCAAGTACGACCTCGACTTCACCTTCGAGGAGCGCTTCACCGCCGACCGGCGCCCGGCCGGCCTGCGGGGCCGCATCGTCTACGCCCGGGACCTCTTCGAGCACGGGACGGCCGAGCAGTTCGGCGCCAGGCTGCACCGGGTGCTCGCGGCGATGGCCGACGATCCGCGCCAACCGGCCCACCGGGTCGAGGTGTTGGGCGAGGCGGAGCGGGAGCTGGTGCTGTTCGGGTGGAACGACACGGCGCGTGAGGTGCCGGCGGTGACGCTGCCGGAGCT
>NZ_JBHXTL010000227.1:0-8836 GCF_042677365.1 Kitasatospora sp. NPDC127116 | reverse complement strand
GGCCCGGACACCGTACGGTGTCCGGGCCGCCGCGCCTGGCCGCGCCTACTCGGCCCTACTCGGCCGGCTTCAGCGTCAGCGAGACGCTGTTGATGCAGTACCGCTGGTCCGTCGGCGTGCCGTAGCCCTCGCCCTCGAAGACGTGCCCGAGGTGCCCGCCGCAGCGGGCGCAGCGCACCTCGACCCGGCGCATGCCGAGTGAGGTGTCCTCGATGTACTGGACCCGGTCCCCGGCCAGCGGCGCGTAGTAGGACGGCCAGCCGCAGTGGCTGTCGAACTTGGTCTCGGAGCTGAACAGTTCGGCCCCGCAGGCCCGGCAGCCGTAGACGCCGACCGTCCTGGTGTCGGTGTACTCACCGGTGAACGGGCGCTCGGTGCCCGCCTCGCGGAGCACGTGGTACTCCTCGGGGCTGAGCTCGGCGCGCCACTCGGCCTCGGTCTTCTCGATCTCGTAGCTCATCACGGCTCCCGGTCGCGGCGTACGTGCGTGCGTGTGTCAGACGTTGGAAGCAACGTTCGCGAGGTGCTGAAGGATTTCCGGGCCCAGGTTGGTGACGTCCCCGGCGCCCATGGTGAGCAGCAGGTCGCCGGGGCGGGCGAGGCCGGCCAGCACGGCGGGAGCGGCGGCGAAGGAGTGCTCGGCGGCGACCTCGGCGCCGGCCCGGCGGGCGGCGTCGACGATCAGCTCGCTGGTCACGCCGGGGATCGGGTCCTCGCGGGCCGGGTAGATGTCCAGCACCACCGAGGCGTCGGCCAGCGCCAGGGCCCGGCCCATCTCCTCGGAGAGCTGCTGGGTGCGGCTGAACAGGTGCGGCTGGAAGACCACCAGCACCCGGCCACCGCCGGTCAGGCCCTCGCGGATCGCCTCCAGGTCGGCGGCCATCTCGGTGGGGTGGTGGGCGTAGGAGTCGATCACCTGGACCCCGGCGGCCTCGCCCTTGAGCTGGAGGCGGCGGCGCACGCCGGTGTAGGCGCCGAGCGCCTTGGCGAGGTCGGCGGCCGGGACGCCCAGCGCGACGCCGGCGGCCAGCGCGGCCACCGCGTTGTGGGCGTAGTGCCGGCCGGGCACCGAGACGGTGAAGGCCAGCTCGACGCCGTCCAGCAGCACGGTCACCTCGCTGGTCATGCCGCGGGCGACCACCGACAGCACCCGCAGGTCGGCGTCCTCGGCGGAGCCGACCGTCACCACGTTCAGGCCCTCGCGTCCGGCGACCCGGGAGGTGAGCTCGCGGGCGCCGTCGTGGTCGGCCGAGACCACCAGGGTGCCGCCGGGGACGATCCGGCCGACGAAGGTCTCGAAGGACTCGTAGATCTCCTCGATCGACGCGTAGTTGGCGTGGTGGTCCAGCTCCACGTTGAGCACGATCGCCACCTCCGGCGCGTACTTGTGGAAGCTGCGGTCGCTCTCGTCCGCCTCGGCGACGAAGATCTCGCCGGTGCCGTGGTGGGCGTTGGAGCCGGGCGCGTCGAGGTCGCCGCCGATCGCGTAGGACGGGTCCAGGCCCAGCTCGCCGAGGGCGACGGCGAGCATGCTGGTGGTGGTGGTCTTGCCGTGGGTGCCGGCCACCGCCAGCGCCCGCCGGCCGCCCATCAGCGCGGCCAGCGCGTCGGAGCGGTGCACCACCGGGATGCCGCGCTCGTGGGCGACGGCCAGCTCCGGGTTGTCGGCGCGGATCGCGCTGGAGACGACCACGCTGCTGGTGCCGTCCGGCACGTGCTCGGCGGCGTGGCCGACGTGCACGGTGGCACCGAGGGCGCGCAGCGCGAGGACGGTCTCGGACTCCTTGGAGTCGCTGCCGGAGACGCTGGCCCCGCGCACGGCGAGGATCTTCGCCAGGCCGGACATCCCGGCGCCGCCGATGCCGATGAAGTGCGGGGCGTGCAGGTCGTGCGCGGCGTCGTTCAAGGCGTGGCTCCGTAGGGGCGGGGGCAGACAGGGCGGGCGGACGGGACGGGAGGACGGAATCGTCCTCGCGGGCGGACCGCAAGGACGATTCTGCACCACCGCCGCGCCGGGCCAGGAGTCGCTCAGGAGTCGCTGGCGAACAGCCTGAGCACCGGGACCCCCACCTTGTGCCGGGCCTGGGAGGCCCAGTCGCGGTGGAAGAACTCCTCCACGAAGTGCGGGGAGGTGAGCACCACCACCTCGTCCGCCCGCTGCTCCTCGACGACCGCGCGCAGCCGCTCCAGCGGCCGCTCCTCGACCAGCTCGCCCACCGCACCGGCCCCGGCCGTGCGCAGGTGGCGCAGGCTGTGCTCCAGCGACTCGGTGGCCACCGTCGGCGCGTTCCCGGACTCGTCGTGCTCGTGGACCACCTTGTCGAGGTGGCCGAGGGCGACGTCGTCGAGCGCCCGCAGCAGTTCGTCCTGCCTGCCGCGCGGCTGCATCAGGACGACGAAGGACACCTCCTCCTCGCCGTGGAGCGTGGTGACGAGTTCCACGTCCGCGTCGGAGAGAGCCTTTTCGATCATCAGTACCGTCTTGAACACGTGAGTCCCTTCCAGTGGCCGGCCCCCGGGCCCCGGCATCGCATAACGGGATCACGATCGGGGGGTCACGGGGTCATCCGAACCCAGGTGACGCAGGTAGCGAGTGAAGAGGAATCCTTTCTGCTCGATCAATGAGACCAGCTCCATCCGCTGCACGTCCGGCATTCCGGCATCGTGGAGGATGCGCGGCGCGTCGCCGCCGGTGAGCAGCGGGGCCAGCGACAGGCACAGCTCGTCCAGCAGACCGGCCGCCGCGAACTGCCCCAGCAGGCGCGGGCCGCCCTCGGTCAGCAGCCGGGTCCAGCCCCGCTCGGCCAGGGCCGCAACGCCCGCCCGCAGGTCCACCGAACCCGTGCCCGCGAGCACCAGGTCGGCCACCTCGGCCACCGCCCGACGGCGCTCCGCGTCGGCGTCCGCGGTGGTGATCACCACCGTCCTGACCAGCGGTTCGGTGAACAGCGGCGCGGTCAGGTCCAGCCGCAGCGAGCGGCTCACCACGGCGATCACCGGGGCGGGAGCCTGGCCCGCCGCCGCCCGGGCCGCCGCGAACTCCCGGCGCGCCCGGGCCGGCCGGTAGCCCTCGGCGCGGACCGTCTCCGCGCCCACCACTACCACGTCCGACAGGGCCCGCAGCACCCCGAAGATCCGCTTGTCCGCGTCGCCGGAGAGGCCCTCCGAGAGCCCGTCCAGCCTGGCCCCGCCGTCCAGGCCGGACACCATGTTGGCGCGCAGCCAGGGGCGCCCCTGATTCACCTGTTCGGGGTATGCGTAGACGGCGGCGAGCGATTCCAGTGCGGCCGGATCCGCGGGCCGGCCGCCCAGCGGGCTGATCAACTGTTGCATGATCCCAGTCTTCCACCGCGGGCCGTGCTCCGTCCGGGGCCGCGGGTCGTTCGGACGGCGTACGGGGCAGGCGTACCCTCTACTGATGTGCCCGCAGCCTCCCACTCCGCAACCGCGAACGAGCCGATAGCCGCCGCACCCGTGTCCGGCTCCCCGATCGCGCTCACCTCCCGCCGTCCCGTCGTGCCCGCCGAGAGGCTGGTCGCCGAGATGGTCCCGCCGCCCCGGTTCGCCGACGTGAGCTTCGGGACGTACATCCCGGACCCGACCCAGCCGAGCCAGTACGAGGCCGTCCAGGTCCTGGAGCAGTTCGCGGCCACCCTCGGCGGAGGAAACGGTTCGCCGCCCAAGCGCAGCTGGTTCCGCCGCTCCGCCCCCGCGCCCACCGGCCCCGCCGGGGTCTACCTCGACGGCGGCTACGGCGTCGGCAAGACCCACCTGCTCGCCTCGCTCTGGCACACCGCCCCCGGCCCCAAGGCCTTCGGCACCTTCGTCGAGCTGACCAACCTGGTCGGCGCGCTCGGCTTCCAGCAGGCCGTGCGGACCCTCTCCGGGCACACGCTGCTCTGCATCGACGAGTTCGAGCTGGACGACCCGGGCGACACCGTGCTGGTCTCCACCCTGCTCGGCCGGCTGGTCGAGAACGGCGTGAAGCTGTGCGCCACCTCGAACACCCTGCCGGAGAAGCTCGGCGAGGGCCGCTTCGCCGCCGCCGACTTCCTGCGCGAGATCCAGGGCCTGTCCGCGCACTTCCGCCCGATGCGGATCGACGGCCAGGACTACCGCCACCGCGGCCTGCCGGACGCCCCGCCGCCGTACTCCGACGAGGCCGTCGAAGACGTCGCGGACCGCACCCCCGGCGCCTCGCTGGACGACTTCGACGCCCTGCTCGCCCACCTCTCCGCCGTCCACCCCAGCCGCTACGGCGCGCTGCTGGACGACGTCACCGCGGTCTGCCTGCGCGGCGTCAAGCAGGTCGACGACCAGTCCACCGCGCTGCGCCTGGTCGTCCTCGCCGACCGCATGTACGACCGCGAGCTGCCGATCACCGCCTCCGGCCTGCCCTTCGACCAGGTCTTCCCGGCGGAGATGCTGCGCGGCGGCTACCGCAAGAAGTACCTGCGCGCCATCTCCCGCCTGGTCGCCCTCGCCCGGGACAGCGCCAAGTAGGACCCGCTTGTCAGTGGTGGGTCGTACCGTTGAGTGGTGCGTCCCATCACGAGTATTGAGCGGTCCGTGGCGCCCTTCGAGGTCGTCAGTCCCTTCCAGCCGAACGGCGACCAGCCGGCGGCGATCGCCGAGCTGGAACGGCGGATCAGGGGAGGGGAGAAGGACGTCGTGCTGCTCGGTGCCACCGGCACCGGCAAGTCGGCCACCACGGCCTGGATGATCGAGAAGCTGCAGCGCCCCACCCTGGTGATGGCGCCGAACAAGACGCTGGCCGCGCAGCTGGCCAACGAGTTCCGCGAGCTGCTGCCGAACAACGCCGTCGAGTACTTCGTCTCGTACTACGACTACTACCAGCCCGAGGCGTACGTCCCGCAGACGGACACCTACATCGAGAAGGACTCCTCGATCAACGAGGAGGTCGAGCGGCTGCGCCACTCGGCGACCAACTCGCTGCTCACCCGCCGGGACGTCATCGTGGTCGCCTCGGTCTCCTGCATCTACGGCCTCGGCACCCCGCAGGAGTACGTCGACCGGATGGTGCGGCTCAAGGTCGGCCAGGAGATCGACCGGGACGACCTGCTGCGCCGCTTCGTCGACATCCAGTACGCCCGCAACGACGTGGCCTTCACCCGCGGCACCTTCCGGGTCCGCGGCGACACCATCGAGATCTTCCCGGTCTACGAGGAGCTCGCCGTCCGGATCGAGATGTTCGGCGACGAGATCGAGGCGCTGTACACCCTGCACCCGCTCACCGGCGAGATCATCAGCCAGGACGAATCCGTCCACGTCTTCCCCGCCTCGCACTACGTGGCCGGCCCCGAGCGCATGGAGCGCGCGATCACCGGCATCGAGAAGGAGCTGGAGGGGACGCTCGCCCGGCTGGAGAAGCAGGGCAAGCTGCTGGAGGCCCAGCGGCTGCGGATGCGCACCACCTACGACATCGAGATGCTGCGCCAGATCGGCACCTGCTCGGGCGTCGAGAACTACTCGATGCACTTCGACGGCCGTGAGCCCGGCTCCCCGCCGAACACCCTGCTCGACTACTTCCCGGACGACTTCCTCCTGGTCATCGACGAGTCGCACGTCACCGTCCCGCAGATCGGCGCGATGTACGAGGGCGACGCCTCGCGCAAGCGCACCCTGGTCGAGCACGGCTTCCGGCTGCCCTCCGCGATGGACAACCGCCCGCTGAAGTGGGAGGAGTTCCTGGAGCGGATCGGCCAGACCGTCTACCTGTCGGCGACGCCCGGCCCGTACGAGCTGTCGCGCGGCGACGGCCAGGTCGAGCAGATCATCCGCCCGACCGGCCTGATCGACCCCGAGGTGATCGTCAAGCCGACCGAGGGCCAGATCGACGACCTGGTGCACGAGGTCCGTCAGCGGGTGGAGCGGGACGAGCGCGTCCTGGTCACCACGCTGACCAAGAAGATGGCCGAGGACCTCACCGACTACATGCTCGGCCTGGACATCCGGGTCCGGTACCTGCACAGCGACGTGGACACGCTGCGCCGGGTGGAGCTGCTGCGGGAGCTGCGGGCGGGCCGGTACGACGTGCTGGTCGGCATCAACCTGCTGCGCGAGGGCCTGGACCTGCCCGAGGTGTCGCTGGTGGCGATCCTGGACGCGGACAAGGAGGGCTTCCTGCGCTCCGGCACCTCGCTGATCCAGACGATCGGCCGTGCCGCCCGCAACGTCTCCGGCCAGGTCCACATGTACGCGGACAGGATCACTCCCTCGATGGAGAAGGCCATCGACGAGACCAATCGCCGCCGGGCCGTGCAGCAGGCCTACAACAAGGAGCACGGGATCGACCCGCAGCCGCTGCGCAAGAAGATCGGCGACATCCTGGACACCCTCGCCCGCGAGGACGTGGACACCGACGAGCTGCTCTCCACGGGCTACCGCAACCAGGGCAAGGGCAAGGCCCCGGTGCCGTCGCTGGGCGCGGATCGCAAGCCGGCCAAGTCCCTGCCCGCCGCCGAACTGGCGGACCTCATCCAGGAGATGACCGACCGGATGCACACGGCCGCCGCCGATCTCCAGTTCGAGGTCGCGGCCCGGCTGCGCGACGAGGTCAAGGAGCTGAAGAAGGAACTGCGGCAGATGCGCGAGGCGGGTGTGGCGTAGGCGGCCCGCGCGAGCGCGCCCGCGCCGGTGACCGGGCTTGGCCGGAATGACACCGGTCAAGTCCGCGGGTGTCTCAGGCTTGCCACAAACGGGGAAACCCGGGGGAGGGCGGGGTGCCGCAGGGCCTAGGCTGGCCTGCGGCATCGTGCCCTCGGGACGGGGTTGCGGGCCGTACGCAGAGGGGGCCTCAGCCGGGGGACGGCGACGGGGTGTTCCATCGTGGAGCCGCGCGGGTGTGACCGCGCGGCCGGCAGAGAGGACAACGTCGTGTCGGTGAACCTGGCCAAGGGGCAGCGGGTCAGCCTCCAGAAGGGGCAGGGCGCCGCCCTGACCGTGGTCCGGATGGGCCTCGGCTGGCGGGCCGCCCCCAAGCGCGGGCTGTTCGGCAGCCGCACCCGGAAGATCGACCTGGACGCCTCGGCGCTGCTGTACGCCGAGCGGACCCCGTCCGACGTGGTGTTCTTCTCGCACCTGGAGAGCAACGACGGCTCCGTGCGGCACACCGGGGACAACCTGGAGGGCGGCTCCGGGGCCGAGGACGACGAGGCGATCCTGGTCGACCTGGCGCACGTGCCCGTGCACATCACCCAGGTGGTGTTCACGGTCAGCTCGTACACCGGGCAGACCTTCGCCGAGGTGCAGCGGGCGCACTGCCGGCTGGTGGACGAGACCACCGGGCTGGAGCTGGCCCGCTACGAGCTGGCGGGCGGCGGGCCGCACACCGGGCAGATCATGGCCAAGGTGGTCCGGGACGGCGACGGCGGCTGGGAGATGCAGGCGATCGGCGCGCCGGCCAAGGGGCGCACCTTCCAGGACCTGCTGCCGGCGATCGAGCCGTACCTGTAGCCCGGGCGGCTCCCGCCGCTCCCCGCAGGACCCGCCACTCCCCGCTCCCGCGGCACCCGCCGCCCCGGCTCCCAGGGCTCCCCGGGGCCGGTGGCCCGCCTTGACGTTCTTTACCTTCTTTACCTTTCCTTGGAGCAGCTGTTACTCTCGTTGGCAGCGGAGGGGAGTATTCCTCGACAGCCGACCCCGTCATCACGGGTGCCCGTCGCGGCACCCCGGGGCGCTGGCCCGATGGGCGGAAGAGACCTCCGGCAGTGACGATGACTGTCTCGCCTACCTGCCGGAGGAGCAGTAGTGGACGTTTCCATAACCATGTGGGTCTCCACGATCCTGGTGCTGATCGCACTGATCGTGGCGGACTTCTTCATCGGAGGGCGCAAGCCGCACGAGGTCTCGATCAAGGAGGCCGGGATCTGGACGGCCGTCTGGGTCGTCCTGGCGGTCCTCTTCGGTGGCTTCCTCTGGTGGCACTCCGGTGCGCAGCCGGCGGGTGAGTTCTTCGCCGGCTACATCACCGAGAAGTCGCTCAGTGTCGACAACCTCTTCGTGTTCATCCTGATCATGGGCAAGTTCGCGGTGCCCAGGATCTACCAGCAGCGCGTGCTGATGTTCGGTGTGATCATCGCGCTGGTGCTCCGGGCGGTGTTCATCGCCGGCGGCGCCGCCCTGGTCTCCGAGTTCTCCTGGGTGTTCTTCATCTTCGGCGGCTTCCTGATCTGGACGGCCTGGAAGCTGATCAAGGAGGCCCGCGCCGAGGAGGAGGGCGAGGAGGAGTTCGAGGAGAACCGCGTCCTCAAGTCGATCACCCGCCGCTTCCCGGCCACCGAGGACTACCGCGGCACCAAGCTGTTCGTCCGGGAGAACGGCCGCCGGCTGATCACCCCGATGCTGATCGTCATGCTGGCGATCGGCACCACCGACGTGCTGTTCGCACTGGACTCGATCCCGGCCATCTTCGGCCTGACCCAGGACCCGTACGTGGTCTTCACCGCCAACGCCTTCGCCCTGATGGGTCTGCGCCAGCTGTACTTCCTGATCGGCGGCCTGCTGAAGAAGCTGGTCCACCTGTCGTACGGCCTGTCGGTGATCCTCGGCTTCATCGGTGTGAAGCTGGTGCTGCACGCCGCCCACGAGGCGGGCGCGGACTGGGCCCCGGAGATCGGCATCCCGTTCTCGCTGGGCTTCATCGTGGTGGTCCTGGCGATCACCACCTTCACCAGCCTGCGGGCCTCGAAGAAGGCCGAGCAGGCCGAGCGCGAGAAGCTCGACGCCTGACGCCCGACGCCCGAGCCCCGACGCGCCTGATGCCCGAGGCACCGGGCCGGTGCAACGGCCGAGGCCCCCGCGACCGCTTCCGGTC
>NZ_JBHXTL010000226.1:0-9038 GCF_042677365.1 Kitasatospora sp. NPDC127116 | reverse complement strand
CCGTGTGCCCGGCCCGGCCCGCCGTCGGGGCGGATCAGTCGACGATCTCCATCTGGCCCATCATGCCCGCCGAGGAGTGCTCCAGCATGTGGCAGTGGTACATGTAGCGGCCGAGGTAGTCGGTGAAGGTCGCCTGGACCCGGACCGAAGTACCGGGCGGAAGCGGCACGGTGTCCTTCAGGCCGGCGTCACCGGGCAGCGGCGGCCGGCCGTCCCGGTCGAGCACCCGGAACTGCGCCAGGTGCAGGTGGAAGGAGTGCTGGATCGGACCGTACTTGGTGGCGCTGTCGCCGTTGGTGACCGTCCAGATCTCGGTGGCACCGCGGCGGACCCGCTGGTCGACCCGGTCCGGGTCGAAGGGCAGGCCGTTGACCAGGCCGGTCGGCGTGCCGTTCAGGTCGAAGGAGAGCGTCAGCTCGCGGTGGACCGTGGCCGGCGGCAGCTCGGGCAGCGGCCGCAGGACGGCCGGCACACCGCTGCGGTCGCGCGCCCGGCGGTCAACCGCGAACTGCAGCACCGGCTCGATCCGGTCGTCGCCGGTGTACTGGCCCTGGTTGGTGAGCGCCGCCCTGCTGCCGACCGCCAGCCCGGAGAAGTCCACCACCAGGTCCACCCGTTCACCGGCGGCGAGCGGGAAGTCCGTCCCCGTCCGGTCGACCGGCGCGGGCAGCAGACCGCCGTCCGAGCCGATCTGGAGGACCGGCAGGGAGCCGAAGTTCAGCTTCAGGAACCGCAGGGTCGAGCTGTTCAGCAGGCGCAGGCGGTACTTGCGGGCGGCCACCGGGAAGTACGGCTTGGAACGGCCGTTGACCAGGATCACGTTCCGCTTCGCCGGATCGCCGTGGACCAACTGCCCCGCGGCGTCGAACTCGGCGTCCCGGATCGCGATCGGCACGTCGTACTCGTCCCTCGGCAGGTCGTGCCGGCGCTCGTCCTCGCCCTCGATCAGGTAGAAGGCGTGCAGGCCGCGGTAGACGTGCTCGGCCTCCGCGTGGTGGCTGTGGTCGTGGTACCAGAGGGTGGCCCCGGGCTGCCGGTTCGGGTACTCGTAGCGGCGCTCGCCGCCCGGGTCGATCAGCTGCATCGGGTGGCCGTCGCTGTCCGCCGGGACGTGGCCGCCGTGCAGGTGCACGTTGACGGCCTCGGGCAGCCGGTTGCGGTAGGTGACCAGCACCCGGCGGCCCTCCCGGGCCCGGATCGTCGGGCCGACGAAGCTGCCGCCGTAGGTCAGGCAGCTGGTCCGGACACCGGGGACCAGCTCCAGGTCGGCGGTCAGGACGTCGAGCCGGTAGACGTCGGTGTCGTCGGTCCGCGCCACCGGCCGCAGGGTCGGCGGCACCGGCATCCGCACGGAGAACGGCCCCTTGGGCGTCCCCCGGCCGATCGGTGCGGGGGGCAGCGGGTCCCCGCCGGCCACGGCGCCCACCGGCAGGCCCACCCCGGTCACCGCCGCGAGGCCCGCGAGGCCCAGGAATCTTCGTCTGTACACAGTGTCCTCCCCACGTCGGTCCCCATGCGGTCGCATGCGGTCGCTGCCGGTGCGTCAGGCGTAGCTCACGACCGCGCGGAAGCGGACCTCACCGCGTTCCACCCGTTCGAGCGCCTCGGCGACCCGCTCCTTGGGGAAGGTCTCGATCAGCGGCGTGACGGCCCCGGACGCGACCAGGTCGAGGGCCTCGGTGAGCTGGTCGAGGCCGTTGTGGGTGGCGCCGATAACCTGCTGGCGCTGCGCCCAGAACGGGCTGGTGGGCGGGATCGTGAAGGAGTCGACCGGGTCGATGGTGGCGAGCACGAGCCGGCCGTTCGGGCGCAGTCCCTGGAGGGTCTCGGTCGCGGCCCGGTAGGAGGTGCCGGTCACCAGGACCACGTCGGCGCCGCCGGCCGCCCGCAGCTGCTCGCCGTCGGCGACCACGTGGTCCGCGCCGAGCGTGCGGGCCAGCTCGTGCTTGTCCGGCGAGCGGGTGACGGCCACCGTCTCGAAGCCGGCGGCACGGGCGAACTGCACGGCGAGGTGGCCGAGTCCGCCGATCCCGAGGACGGCGACCCGCTCGCCCGGCTCGGGGTTGGCGGCGCGCAGCGCGCTCCACGCGGTGTACCCCGCGCACAGCACGGGCGCCGCGGCCTCGTACGACAGGGCGTCCGGCAGCAGCACCGTGCTGGCGGCCGACACCGCGACGTACTGCGCGTGACCGCCCTGCACGGTGAGGCCGCTCATCACCGACTCGGGGCAGTTCATCCCGGACTGCCCGGTGAGCGGGAGGTTGAGCCGGCAGTAGTCGCACCGGCCGCAGGTCGCCTGCACCCACGTGGTGCCGACCCGGTCCCCGACCCGGCGGGTGGTCACGCCCGGGCCGACCTCGACGACCTCCCCGGCGGCCTCGTGACCGACCACCACCGGGTCGAGCGGCGGGAAGGGGAAGACACCCTGGCTGACCCAGAGGTCGTTGTGGCAGACCCCGCAGGCGTGGACCCGGATCAGTACCTGACCCGGACCTGCCGTGGGGGTGGGGATCTCGCGCAGTTCCCAGCGCGCCTTGGCCTCGGGTACGACGGCTGCCCACATCGGACGGACCTCCCTTTCGTGTCAGCGGTTTCGCGGCGTGAGGCGGACCGGGAGGGTCTCCACGCCGTTCATGATGAAGGTGACCTGCGGTGCCAAGTCCTTGTCGGGGACGGCGAGTTCGATGTCGGGGAAGCGCCGGAACAGCGCGGCGAGCGCGATCTCGGCCTCCATTCGGGCCAGCGGCATGCCGATGCAGCGGTAGACGCCGTGGCCGAAGGAGAGGTGCTCCTTGTCCGGCCGGGCGGCGTCGAAGGCGTCCGCGCTGTCGCCGTGCACGGTGCGGTCGCGGCCCACCGCCGCGAAGTTGATCAGGACCGGGTCGCCCTTGGCGATGACGACGCCGCCGATCTCGATGTCCTCCACCGCGAAGCGGAAGGGCAGGTGGGCGACCGGCGCCTCGACGCGCAGGGTCTCCTCGATCACGTCCGACCAGCTCACCGCGCCGCTGCGCAGCAGCGCCAGCTGGTCGGGGTGGGCGAGCAGGGCCCGGGTCGCGTTGGCGAGCAGGTTCATCACCGGCTCGGTCCCGGTGGCGAGCAACAGGTGCAGGGTGCCGACCAGTTCGGAGTCGTTCAGCCGGGAGCCGTCCTCCTCCTGGGCCTGGACCAGGTCGCTGGTCAGGTCGTCCCCGGGGCTGCGGCGCTTGGCCTCGACGAACTCCTGCATCTCCCGGTGCCACTGCTCGACGTTGGCCGCCGACTCCTCGGGGGTGAGGGTGGTGTCGATGTTCGCCTCGCCGCCGCGCAGCATCTGCGCGCGGTCCTCGGCCGGCACTCCGAACAGGTCGCAGATCACCCGGGCGGGCATCGGGCGGGCGAAGCGGGCCTTGAGGTCCAGCACCTCGCCGGGTTCGCAGCGGTCCAGCTCGTCCAGCAGCTCGTCGACGGCCTTCTCGACCTCGGCCCGCATGGCCTCGACCCGGCGCGGGGTGAAGGCCCCGGCGGTCAGCCGGCGCAGCCGGGTGTGGTCGGCGCCGTACCGGGTGGTGAGGTTGTCCATCAGCACCCAGCCGATGAGCGGGAAGTCCTCGCCGATCCTGCCCTCGGCGAAGGCCGTCCAGTGCTGGCGCGGGTCCTTGGACAGCCGGTGGTCGGTGAGGGCCTGGCGGGCGGTCTCGTGGTCGGTGATCGACCAGCCGAGCACGCCGCCGGGCAGTTCGATCCGGGCGACCGGGCCGTTCGCCCGGATCCGCGCGCCCTCGGCGTGGATGTCGTGTCCGGCGGGGTCGATGACGACGGGTTCGGGGATTGCCATGGGGATCCTCCGGGCGGTCGGTGGGAACGGCGGGCAGGGCATGCCGGACAGGGCCGCTCGGTGCGGCCCTGTCCGGTGGGGCGCCGGCTACAGGTAGAGGGTGTTGGGCCCGAGGCCGCAGGCGACCCGTCCGTACAGTTCGAGGTTGGTGTTGGGGTGCAGGATGCCGTGCAGGTTGAGGGTCTGGACGTCCCGCTCGATGCGCTGGATCGGGACGGTGGTGTAGATCGAGGAGCCGCCGCTGGCGGTGTTGAGGATGTCCACCGCCTCCTTGGTGCGCGAGCAGACGGCACCGAGGTCGAGCCTGATCCGGGCCCGCTCCTCCAGGGTCCACTCCTCGCCGGTGGGGCCCTTGGTGTCGATCAGGGCGGCGGCGCGGTGGGCGTGGAACTCCACCTCGTCGATCCTGGTGATGGCATCGGCCACCTGGAGGTGGGTCACCGGGGCCTCGGCCTGGTTGGCGTACTCGGTGTAGCTGATCTTCCGGCCGGGGAGCCGCTCGAAGAACGCCTCCTTGGCGGCCTTGGCCAGCCCGAGCGCCGGCGCGGCCACCGTGGCGCACGCGGTGGGCATGAACGGGGCCCGGTAGATGGGCGATTCGGCGTTCGCCAGGGAGCGGTGCCGGCCCTGGAGCACCGGGACCATCGGCAGCACCCGCGGCTCGGGGACGAACAGGTCGGTGGCGACGGTGGTGACGCTGCCGGAGCCGCGCAGGCCGGTGGTGTGCCAGTCGTCGACGATCTCCAGGTCCGCCAGCGGGACGGCCACCATGATCGGCTGCGGCCCGTCCGGGGTCATCAGCACGGCCGCGTTGGTGTTCCAGGAGCTGTGCAGCGCGCCCGAGTTGAACGTCCACTTGCCGTTCAGCAGCACGCCGCCGTCGACCGGAACGGCGACCGCGGTCGGGCTGAGGATGCCGCTCACCCGCACGCCCGGGTCGGCGAAGATCTCGTCCTGCACCTCGTCCGGGAACAGGCCGGCCATCCAGGAGCTGATGGCGTAGACCGCCATGACCCAGGCCGTGGAGCCGTCGCCGCGGGCCAGCTCGGCGATCACGTCCACCGCGGTGCGCATGTCGGATTCGTAGCCGCCGTAGCGGACCGGCACCCGGATCTGCAGCAGTCCGGAGTCGGTCAGCGCGGCCAGCGTCTCGTCGGACAGCCGGCGGTGCTCCTCGTGCCACAGCGCGTTCTTCTGCAGCAGCGGCACCAACTCGGCTGCACGGCTCACCAGTTCTTCCCGGGACGGGGATTCCTTGGCAGTCATCGGGGGCTCCTCCGAAGTGGGCGGCCCACGCGGAACGGGTTGGCCGTCCGGGCCGCGGTCGTTGATCGGCCCTGTCGAGGCTGGCAGCCGGGCGGGATGCCCGCATCTCCCGGATTGCGGCGCGTCCGGAGCGTGTCCAGGCCACCCTGGTGTCCAACGATCCATCGCAATCGGGAAGTTGTCACCCGTCGGGGGCCGGTGTGAGGCTGGCCGTCACCCGGCCGCCGTGATCGCGGCCGGGACCACCGGAGAAGGAGAGAGCCATGTCCGCCACTCCCCCGCCCAACTCCCCCGAGGCCTCCGCGCTGCGCGCCGTTCCGGAGCGGATCGTCGCGGCCTGGGCCGCCCAGGACGCCGACGGCTTCGCCGAGGTCTTCACCGAGGACGCGACGCTGATCCTGCCCGGCGACATCTACCTGACGAGCCGTCAGGCGATCCGCGCGTTCATGACCCAGGCCTTCGCCGGCCCGTTCAAGGGAACCCGGGTCACGGGCGAGCCGGTGTCGGTCCGCCCGCTGGCCGCGGACGTCGCCGTGCTGGTCACCCAGGGCGGCGTGCTGGCCCCCGGGGACACCGAGGTGACGGCCGAGCGGGCGATCCGCGCGACCTGGGTGCTGGCCCGCCAGGGCTCCGACTGGCGGATCGCCTCGTACCAGAACACGCCCATCGCCGCCTGAGACCCGGCGGGCCGGTCCCGGCCCGCGCTGCCCGCACCTCCGATCCGAGCGTCCACTGAGAGGACCCGGCATGCGCCCCTTCCGTATCGACATCCCGCAGGAAGCCCTCGACGACCTGGACCGCCGGCTCGCGGCGACCCGCTGGCCCGGTGAACTGCCGGGCGTGGGCTGGCAGCGCGGGGTTCCGCTCGGCTACCTGAAGGAGCTGGCCGAGTACTGGCGCACCGGCTTCGACTGGCGCAAGGCCGAGGAGCAGCTCAACGCGTTCCCGCAGTTCCTGACCGAGATCGACGGCGTGGACATCCACTTCCTGCACGTGCGCTCGCCGGAGCCGGCTGCCACGCCGTTGATCATCACCCACGGCTGGCCCGGCTCGGTGGTCGAGTTCCTGGACGTGATCGGGCCGTTGACCGACCCGCGGGCGCACGGCGGCGATCCGGCCGACGCGTTCCACGTGGTCATCCCCTCGCTGCCCGGCTACGGCTTCTCCGGCCGCCCCCGGGAGACCGGCTGGGACACCGCCCGGGTCGGCCGGGCCTGGGCCGAGCTGATGCACCGCCTCGACTACGACCGGTACCTCGTCCAGGGCGGCGACTGGGGCATGCCGGTCTCCCTCCAGCTCGGTCTGGCCGATCCGGCGCACGTCGCCGGCGTCCACCTCAACATGCTCGCCACCTTCCCGCCGCAGGACCCGGCCGAGTTCGCGAACCTGGACGGGGCGGACCTGGCCAGGCTGGAGTTCGCCGCGCACTTCGAGCAGGACGGGGCCGGCTGGCGGAAGATCCAGTCCACCCGGCCGCAGACCGTCGGCTACGGCCTGACCGACTCGCCGGTGGGCCAACTCGCCTGGATCGTGGAGAAGTTCAAGGAGTGGACGGCCGCGGAGACGGCGCCGGAGGACGCGGTGTCCCGCGACCGGCTGCTGACCAACGCGGCGATCTACTGGTTCACCGCCTCCGCCGCCTCCAGCGCCCAGCTCTACTACGAGTCCAACCGGCTGGACTCCGACTTCGTCCGCACCTGGGCCGGCCCGTGGCCGCTCGCCGCGCCGGTCGGGGTGGCCGTCTTCCCGCAGGACGCCGTCCGGCCGATCCGCCGCTGGGCCGAGCGGATCCTCCCGACCCTCGCCCACTGGTCCGAGTTCGAGCGCGGCGGGCACTTCGCCGCGCTGGAGGAGCCCGAGCTGTTCGTCGGCGACGTCCGGGCGTTCGCGCGCCGGGTGCGCTGACCGCCGTCCATCCCGCACGGCGGCCGGGCAGCCGGTCCGCCACCATTCGTCCAGGCCCGGGTCGAGCAACGACACCGAGCGGAAACGGAGTTGCCTTGTCCGTCATTCTGAAGACCCGCGGCGCGGGGCGGCGCGGTCGCCGCACCCCGGGCTGGCTGGCGTTCACGGCGCTGGCCGCCGCGGCGCTGGCGATCGCACCCGGCATGGCCGCCCCCGACCCGGCCGCCGCGGGCACCGAGAACGCCCGGGGCGACTACGACCGCCGGGTCCACCCACAGGACTGGGCCCTGTCCAACGGCGGTCTGACCAACACCAGGAACGTCACCCGGACACCGATCGACTCGCACAACGTCAAGAACCTCAAGGTGAAGTGGCGGCTCCCGCTGGAGGGCGACCCGACCTTCGCCGGCATCATGGCGTCCAATCCGATCGTCGTGGGCGACACGGTCTATCTGATCAGTCTCAACTCCGACGTCACCGCGGTGGACAAGGAGACCGGGAAGGTCCGCTGGAAGCGCGTCTTCAACAGCCCCTCGGTCGGGCCGAACGGCGTGGCCTACGCGCGCGGCCTGCTCTTCGGCACGACGTTCACCGGCGTCTTCGCACTCGACCCGGCGACCGGCCGGACCGTCTGGTCACGGGAGCTGATCGCCTCCGGCGAGGGCGGCATCGACGTCGCTCCCCAGGTGTACGAGGACACCGTCGTGGTCAGCACCGTCCCGAACACCTTCGGCAAGTACGTGCCGGGGGCCATGGGAACGATCTTCGCGCTGGACACCGCCACCGGGAATCCGCGCTGGAGCTTCAACACGGTCAAGGACGGCGACCTCTGGGGCCACCCGGAGATCAACAGCGGCGGCGGGACCTGGTTCGCGCCGGCCCTCGACGAGCACGGACGGCTGTTCGTCGCCGTCGCCAACCCCGCCCCGCTCCCCGGCACGCCCGAGTACCCCAACGGCAGCAGCCGGCCGGGCCCCAACCTCTACACCAACTGCCTGCTGGCGATGGACAGCAGGACCGGGAAGCTGCTCTGGTTCCAGCAGACCGCGCCGCACGACCTGCGGGACTACGACCTCCAGGACCCCCCGATCGTGACCACCGCGACGGTCCGCGGCAAGCGCACGGAGATCGTGGTGGCGGCGGGCAAGATGGGCAAGGTCTACGCCTACCGGGCCGACGACGGAACCCCGCTGTGGACCCTGCCGGTCGGCACCCACCTGAACGACGAGGGTCCGCTGCCGGACACCCCGACCACCGTCCTGCCGGGCATCATCGGCGGGGTGGAGACGCCGATGGCGCTCTCCCGCGGGCGGCTCTTCGTGCCCTGGGTCGACAATCCCGCCAAGCTCGACTCCCGGGGCGGGCTGCAGCTGCCCGACTACACCGTGGGCCGGGGCGGCCTCACCGCCGCCGACGTGGCGACCGGCAAGGTGCTCTGGCAGCGGGACCTGCCGCAGATGGCGCTCGGTGCCGCCACGGTGGCCAACGACGTGGTCTTCACCTCCACCTTCGACGGCCAGGTCTACGGCTTCGACACCACCACCGGCGCGACCCTGTGGACGGCCAGGACACCGGCCGGCATCATCTCCTTCCCGGCCGTGAGCGGCAACCTGCTCCTGGTCGGTGCGGGCGCCCCCGCGTTCTCGACCAAGCCGTCGTTCGAGCTGATCGCCTACTCGCTCTGACCCTCCTCCGCGTACCGCCCCGCCCCTGACGACCCGACGGCCACCGGCCCGGCATCCACGCCGCGCCGGTGGCCGTCGTGCGTGCGGCCGCGGGGCGTGCCGTGCGCGCGGCCGTTGCGACGGGTCGCGCGACGTCCGGCGGGACGGCACGACGGAAGAACTCCGGCGGCACGACGGAAGAACTCCCGAAAATTCTCCCGCTCGATGTCGATCCGCGGCGCCCGGCTCCGTCTACCAAGTGCCGGGCCTGGACCCCGGCCGTCGGGGCTCCGAGCCTCGACACGGTCGCGGGGGGCCGGGGCGGAGGGGACGCCCGCCCCCGCGGCCCGCGGGCGCCCGACCCCCCCCGCAGAGGGGCCGGCCCG
>NZ_JBHXTL010000225.1:0-9060 GCF_042677365.1 Kitasatospora sp. NPDC127116 | reverse complement strand
TCGGACGCGGCGATGGAGATCACGACGGACGCGGTGCAGTTGCTGGGCGGGTACGGGTACACCCGGGACTATCCGGTGGAGCGGATGATGCGGGACGCGAAGATCACGCAGATCTACGAGGGCACCAACCAGGTCCAGCGGATCGTGATGGCCCGCAACCTCCCGTAACCCCACCCGACACCCCACCCCGACGTGCACCGACGGCGGGTCGGCCGGCCGCCCGGCCGTCGGTGCCGAGGCATCGTCCCGATGCTAAGTTCCGGTGAATGAGTGAGAAGGAAGAGCAGGACCAGTCCATGAATGACGGGCCCTCGAAGCCGGCGATGCGCGAGGCGCTGGTGGCCGCGGCCTTCGAGCTCTTCCTGGAGCGCGGCTTCGAACAGACGACCGTCGACGACATCGTCTCGCTGGCCGGCGTCGGCCGGCGCTCCTTCTTCCGCTACTTCCCGGCCAAGGAGGACGTGGTCTTCCCCGACCACGAGCGCAGCCTCGCCGAGATGACGGAGTTCCTGGATTCCGGCACCGGTGAGGAGGACCCGGTCAGGCACGCCTGCGACGCCGCCCGCCTGGTCCTGCGGATGTACGCCGAGCAGCCCTCCTTCTCCGTCCAGCGCTACCGCCTGACCCGCAAGGTGCCCGGCCTGCGCGCGTACGAGCTGTCCGTGGTCTGGCGCTACGAGCACACCCTGGCCGCCTATCTGCGCGGCCGCTTCGCCGACCGCCCCGACGGCCCGCTGCGTGCGGACGTGATCGCCGCGGCCGTCGTCTCCGCGCACAACCACGCCCTGCGCACCTGGTTGCGCTCGGGCGGGGAGAGCGACTGGGTGGCCGAGGTGGACGCGGCGATGGCCTTCGTCACCGGCACCTGGGGCGAGCGCCAGGGCGAGTCCGCCGAGGGCGAGTCCGACGACGTCGTGGTCCTGGTCGCCAGCCGCCGCGCGCCGCTGTGGCGGATGGTGCAGGGCATCGAGAGCGCGCTGGGCGCCGACGCCCGCCAGGTCTGACCCTCACCCGCACGGCGCAGCCGCGTCCGCCGTGGCCCCGGCCGACGGCCCGTGCGCCGTGCGGGGCGTCCGGCTCCGGGCGAGACTCGGTCCCGGGACGGCCCTCCCCGACGGCGGGCGGCCCGGGAGCGCGAGGGAGCGGCGATGCCGACGACGTCCCAGCAGCGGAGCAGCGGCCCGACCCTGCGCGAGGTGCTGCTGCACGAGGGCTACTTCCGCCTGTTGCTGGTCTCGGGGCTGGTCGGCGTCCCGGTCTCGCTGGCGGCCTTCGGCTTCGTCAGCCTGGAGCACGAGCTCCAGCAGTGGGTCTGGGAGAGCCTGCCGGAGACGCTCGGCCACCACCAGGCCCCCTGGTGGTGGCCGCTGCCCGCGCTGCTGCTGGCCGGCCTGCTGCTCGCCCCGATCGTGACCCGGCTGCCCGGGCACGGCGGTCACATCCCGGTCGACGGCTTCGGCGGCCCGCCCACGATGCCCGTCGCCGTCCCCGGGGTGGTGCTGGCCGCGCTCGCCTGTCTGCCGCTCGGCGTGGTGCTCGCCCTCGTGCTCTTCAAGGGGCTGGGCTGGTCGATCGCCCTCGGCGGCCTGCGCGGCGGCCCGATCTTCCCGGCGCTCCTGCTCGGTACGGCCCTCGGCACGGCCTGTGCGCCGCTGCCCGGCTTCGGTGCCGGGCCCGCCCTGGCGGTCGGCCTCGCGGCCTCGGGTGCCGCCGTCACCGGCCTGCCCGTCACCAGCACCGTCCTGGCCGCCGCGCTGCTCGGCGGCCAGGCTGCCGACGCGATGCCGCTGCTGATCGTGTCCACGGTGGCGGCCTTGATCACCGCGGAGTGGTTGCGCGGCCGGCGGAAGCGGGACGCCGCTCCGGCCGGCCGCGCGGAGGCGCCCGAGGTCAGCTGACGTCCGGGCCCGGGCCGTCCGCGACCGCGCCGAGGTACTGCTCGATCTGCTGCTGGTTCTCCACCAACCGCAGGCACAGGTGCCGCAGTTGGGCCATCTCCTCGGGGCTGAAGCCGCGGAACACGGCGGCCATCGCGCGCTCGGTGGGCACCCGGAACTCCTCCAGCCAGGCCAGACCTTCGGGCGTCGCGGTGACCAGCACAGCCCGCCGGTCGTTCGGGTCGGGGGAGCGGCGGGCCAGCCCCTCCCGCTCCAGGGTGTCCACCAGGCCGGTCGCGTTGCGCGGGCTCACCCCGCCGGCCCGGGCCAACTCGCCCACGGTCAGCCCCGCTTCACCCGCTTCACCCGCGGCCCCGAGCCGCACCAGCACATCCAGCGCCCCCGCGCTCAACCCCCGTCCCTGCGATCCGTGCGCCCGCAGCTTCTCCACCGCGTGGAACGCCGATCGTGCGGCGGCCGCGGCCTCCAGTGCCAGGGTGTCCCCGCCCTTGGTGAACGCGCCCATGGCCGTCCGCACCCTGCTGTCGTAGAGCCGGCCCTCGGCATCCCGCCCCAGCGGACCGGCCGACGACTCCATTGATTTATTTACCTGCTTCATAATGAAGTCATTCTGCACTTCGCGGGAATCCTGTCAAGGGGCGGCGGCCCGCCAACTCGGCCGCAGCGGAAGAGACTTCGGCGGAAGCCGGAGACGTGCTCGGCGGGAGCCCGTGGGCGTCGGGCCGCCGGGGGAGTGTCCTGTGCCGTGGGTCGGGCGGGGCCGTTGGAGTGTCGTGGGCCTGCTCCGGTCGAATGACCCCCACGGCAGTCGTCCGATATGTGTATCCGCTGGTCACTGCGGCGAGTCAGAGGCCGCGTCGGCCGGAGTGGGCGCCGTGTCGGTTGCGGCGGGATGTGGGGCGTGGCTCCCTGAGTCGGGGCGGGCCGATCGGTGCCGCCGCCACCTCAACCGGAAACTCCGCGGAGGAGATTTTCATGCGTGCTCTCAAGCGTGTCCTGGCCGTCGGTTCCCTCGCCGTCCCGCTCGTGATCGGCTGCGCCGGCCTGGCCTCGGCCCACGACGGCCTGGACGCGAGCTGGGGCAAGGGTCAGTTCATCGCCAATCAGAACGGTGCCGGTGTCGCCGGTTCCGAGTCCTCCGCCGGTCCCGGCGGCGTCTCGCACATCGACTTCTGGATCTGGGCGGACGACAACGGCGTCTCCGGCTCCTTCACGGGTTCGAGTGCCACCTGGAACCACGGGTGACAGTGAGTGACATAGGTTGCGAATCCCCCCGGAGTTCCCGCGAACTCCGGGGGGATTCGCCTGTGCCCGAAGCGGCGGTCCCGCCGTTCCGCGGGCTCGGAGGTCCCGGCCAACTGTTCCCGTACGGCGGGCCGTTGTATCGAGCCGTTCGCATGATGACTCCGTCGAGGGGCGGCTCCGCAGGGGTGGTCCGCGACAGGGGCCCGGTGGCGACGGAGGGTGGCGCGGAGTGACGCAGAGTGCTCCAGCCGACTGATCCTGTCAGATAGGCATACGAACGGTATTTCCGCTGGTGGGGGCGGCGATTCTGACGGGACGTGAGGCCGGACGGGTCGCGGTGCCGGTTGCGGCGGGATCCGGGGCGTGGCTCTCTGAATCGCGGCGGGGCTGAACGGCACCGCCACTCAACCCAGAAACTCCGTGGAGGAGATTTTCATGCGTGCTCTCAAGCGAGTCGTGGCTGTCGGCGCCCTCACCGTTCCGCTCATGCTCGGCTGCGCCGGCCTGGCCTCGGCTCACGGCGACATCGACGCGAACTACGGCAAGGGCTTCTTCACTGCCAACGAGGACGCCGCCGCCCTCGCGGCGGTCGAGTCCCACGTCGGCCACGACGGTGTCTCGCACGCCAGCTTCTGGATCATTGCGGAAGACGAGGGCGTCACCGGCTCCTTCACGGGTGCGGGTGCCACCTTCAACGACGAGGACGTCGCCCCCGCCGCCGCCCCGGCGGCCGAGGCTGCCGCTCCCGCGGCCGAGGCTCCCGCGGCCGCCCCGGCGACCGAGGTTGCTCCTGCCGCTGTCCCGGCGGCCGAGGTTGCGCCCGCGGCCGTCCCGGCGACCGAGGTTGCGCCCGCGGCTGCCGCTCCGGCGGCCGAGGCTCCGGCTGCCGCCGCCCCCGCTGCTGCCGCGCCCGCGGCCGAGGCGCCCGCCGCTGCCGCCCCCGCCGCCAGCCAGGGCTGACCGAATCCCGCCGATTTGGGCGTGACCCCGACACCGTCCCGTCGGGCCAGGCCCATCCGGATGCCCGGCCGGTACCCACCGGCCGGGCATCCGGCGTCCGGGCGTCCGACCGGTCGCGCCACGGCGGAGAACCGTGGCCGAAAAGCAGAAAGGCCCCAGATCAACTGGGGCCTTTCTTCGGTGTCCGAGGGGGGACTTGAACCCCCACGCCCGATAAAGGGCACTAGCACCTCAAGCTAGCGCGTCTGCCATTCCGCCACCCGGACCAGGTGTCGTCCTCGCGGCTTCCGATCTCTCGTCCGTCGCGCTGACAGATGTAACTGTAGCAAAGATCGGCTTGGGGTCCCAAAACGATTCCCGGTCGGCCGGTACGACCGGTGGCGGTGGCAAGGGGTGGCGTGTGGCGGGGGCGTGACCAGGGGGTTTCGGGAGTGCGCGGGGGGTGGATCGGGATCCGGGGCTGGGGGAGGATGGGCGGACGTGCTCGTACGGCCCGGGTGCAGGTCCTGGGGGTGGCGCGCTGGTGCGTCGGTGCGGGCCCAAGACGAGGAGTGACCGTGAGCGAGCGGAGCGAGTCGGCGGCACCGAAGGTGACGGCTGAGTCCGAGGTCGCCGAGATCTGTCGCGATCTGATCCGGATCGACACCAGCAACTACGGGGACGGCTCCGGCCCGGGGGAGCGGAAGGCGGCCGAGTACGTGGCCGAGCAGCTCGCCGAGTTCGGGCTCGAACCGAAGATCTTCGAGTCCGCCAAGGGCCGGGCCTCGACGGTGGTCCGGATCGAGGGCGAGGACCGCTCCCGTCCGGGCCTGCTGATCCACGGCCACACCGACGTGGTGCCGGCCAACGCCGCGGACTGGACCCACGACCCGTTCGGCGGCGAGATCGCGGACGGCTGCGTCTGGGGGCGCGGCGCGGTCGACATGAAGGACATGGACGCGATGACCCTGGCGGTCGTCCGCGACCGGCTGCGCACCGGGCGCAAGCCCCCGCGCGACATCGTGCTGGCCTTCCTCGCCGACGAGGAGGCCGGCGGCACCTACGGGGCGCGCTTCCTGGTGGACAAGCACCCGGGGCTGTTCGAGGGCGTGACCGAGGCGATCGGCGAGGTCGGCGGCTTCTCCTTCACGGTCAACGACCAGGTCCGCCTCTACCTGGTGGAGACGGCCGAGAAGGGCATGCACTGGATGCGCCTGACGGTCGAGGGCCGGGCCGGCCACGGCTCGATGGAGAACGACGACAACGCGATCACCGAGCTGTGCGAGGCGGTCGCCCGGCTCGGCCGGCACCAGTTCCCGCTGCGGATCACCAAGACCGTCCGGGCCTTCCTGGACGAGCTGTCGGACGCGCTCGGGGTCGAGCTGGACCCGGAGAACATGGACGAGACGCTGCGCGTGCTCGGCGGCATCGCCAAGATGATCGGCACCACGCTGCGCAACACCGCCCAGCCGACCATGCTCGGCGCCGGCTACAAGGTGAACGTGATCCCCGGTCAGGCCACCGCGCACGTGGACGGGCGCTTCCTGCCCGGCTACGAGGAGGAGTTCCTGGCCGAGCTGGACAGCGTGCTCGGCCCGCGCGTGAAGCGCGAGAGCCTGCACTCGGACAAGGCGATCGAGACCGGCTTCGACGGCGCCCTGGTGGAGGCGATGCAGACCGCGCTGCGCGCCGAGGACCCGATCGCCCGCGCGGTGCCGTACTGCCTGTCGGGCGGGACGGACGCCAAGTCGTTCCAGGACCTCGGCATCCGCTGCTTCGGCTTCGCGCCGCTCCAGCTGCCGCCGGAGCTGGACTTCGCCGGGATGTTCCACGGTGTGGACGAGCGGGTGCCGGTGGACGGCCTGAAGTTCGGTGCCCGGGTGCTGGACCGGTTCATCGACGCCTGCTGAAGCCCCTGATCAGGCGACTGGGTCGGCCCGTTCCCGGAATGCCGGGGGCGGGCCGAGCGCATTGTCGGAGCTGATGATTGTGAGACGGGGAAAGGAAGATCGACAGAAGCGATTCTGCCGGAAATCTTAAGCTGATCATGTGTGCGAGACCTCACCGTTGCGGGTGAATGGGAGATCCGTTCCGTACCCCGTTTGCCGCAGCGTCGTTCATCCCTGTGCAGCCCGCCGAACGGGTTGCGTTGTCCATACAGGAGGAATGATGAAGGTCAAGAAGATCGCCGCTGTCGCCGCCGCCACCGGTGGTCTGGTGCTCGCCGCCGCCGGTGTCGCGTCCGCTCACGCCGGTGCCGAGGGCGTGGCCGCCGGCTCCCCGGGTGTCCTCTCGGGCAACCAGATCCAGGTTCCGGTGCACGTCCCGGTCAACCTCTGCGGCAACACCATCAGCGTCATCGGCGTGCTGAACCCGGCGTTCGGCAACCACTGCGCCAACGTCTGAGTCGACCTCCGGGCCGTCGAGGCCTGTTGAGCCGATTCGCAACCGGCCCCCGGGCGGCGGACGCGCCGCGCCGGGGGCGTTCGCGTTCCCGTCGGTCCGGTGCGGGCCGGACCCGCTCCGGGGTCCGGCGGCCGCCGGATACACGAGGTCCGACACGATCGCTCGATCGGGTGAAACCGATTCGTTCGGCTCAACCTCCCCGTTCGCCTCTCGTTAACTCGTGTGCAGCCGAAGCCCTTGCGTGATTTACGGATATACGGAAATTCCGACTTTTTTGAAGGTTCATGTCAAGGTCGACACGTCGTCTCGAAATGTCAGGGGAAAAAATGAGGAATGTAGCCAAGAAGGGGATCCTCACGGCGGTGGCCACGGGCAGCGTGCTGGCCTCGGCCGCCGGCTACGCCTATGCGGGAGGAGCCGAGGCGCAGGGGGGTGCCGTCGGTTCGTCCGGCGTCGTCTCGGGCAACTCGGTCCAGGTGCCGATCCAGGTGCCGATCAATGCCTGCGGCAATACGGTCGACGTGATCGGCTTGCTGAACCCGTCCTACGGCAACCACTGCGCCAACGTCAACGGCGGCGGGGGTCACCCGGCGTCCAAGCCCGTCCAGCACGGCCTGCCCGGCGGCTCGGGCGCCACCGGCGGCGGTCACTCCGACGGCAGCCGTCCCGCCGACGGCGTGGGCGGCGTCGACGGTTCCGGTACCGGCGCCGGCCAGGGTGCCAAGGTCCCGGGTTCCGCGGTCCCGGGTGCCACCGTGCCCGGCGCCTCGGTCCCGGGTGCCACAGTGCCGGGCGCGAGCGCCTCGGGCGTCGCGGCCAACTCGCCGGGCGTGCTCTCCGGCAACAGCGTCCAGGCGCCGGTGGACGTCCCGGTCAACGCCTGCGGCAACTCGGTCAACGTGGTCGGCGTCGGCAACCCGGCCTTCGGCAACGACTGCGTGAACGTGGCCAAGGTCGCTCCGAAGCCCACCCCGAAGCCGGTCGAGGGCTGCGTGGAGGCCTGCCCGACCCCGCCGAAGACCTCCTCCGAGGAGGTGACGAACGTCGCGCGCAACAGCGTGCCGCCCGTCGCGGCCGAGCAGGCCGTCGTGGCGCCCGCCAAGGCCGTCAAGGCCGCCACGGTCGCCCCGACCGCCCAGCTGGCCTCCACCGGCGCCGGCGGCGTCGAGCTGCTCGGTGCCGCCGGCCTCGCGCTGATGCTCGGCGGTGGCGTGCTCTACCGCCGGGCCCGGGCCGGAGTCCGCTGATCCGGTCGACCGGGGACGGGGGCGCGCGCTGAACCGGACGCGCGCGCACCCGTAGCGGGAACGACCCACCCGCGGCCGCCGGGCGAACGGGCGGCCGCGGGCGCGCGGAGGCTCGACGCGAGGCCCGCCCGGGGTGCCGGTGCCCCGCCCGTCACCAGCTCCGGACCTGCCGGATGATCCGCCGCTTCAGCCGGACCGTCCGGCTGCCGTCGGGGAACAGCTTGAGTCGGTCGAGCTCCCAGTGCCCGTACTCGGCGTGCTCGGTGAGCAGTTGGCGCGCCGCGTTGCGCGTGGTGCCGCGCGGCATGCGCAGGGACTGGTACTCGTACTCCGGCTGCCGGACCGGCTTCCGTGGGGTCAAAACGCTCCTCCTGGGGATCACCTTCGGGCAAGCCTACGGCCTGCCCCGGACGGTCGGCCCGGGTATTTCCGGCCGTCCCTCCCGCGCGGAGGCGGCGGCCGGAAGAGGCGTGACCCGGGCCGTCGGCTGACAGCGCATCAGTCCTGTTGCCACTGGGGAAGGGATACCCCGATCCCGGCGCGCGAAGCCGCACCCGGACGGCCCCGTCGAGTCCGGCGCGCGCCCTCCGCGCCCGTTTCGCGCCGGTGCCGCGTGGGGACGAAGTGGCACGGATCGGACATCAGGGGGGAAGTTGCGGTGAAAACGCGGGTGGAGGTGACAACCGCTGTGCGTACCGACACCGCGGGGAGATAGCGTCTGCACCATGTCTGATGCCGCGCAGCCCACCATTGCCGAGGTACGCGCCGCCGCTGAGGCGGTCAAGGCCGCCATCGATCGTCATCTGGAAGCGGTGTCAAGCCCCAACGCAGCCGATGATCCCGCCGTTACCGCCGCCTACGAGCAGCTCGCCACGGCGGCCATCGCCTACGACCAGCTCCTGTACGAGGCCTACGACGAGGTGACGCCCTTCGAGATCCCCGGGGACGAGGGCCCCGGCGGGTACCACGGCCCCGAACAGCCCGAGGCGATCAGTGTGTTGATCCGCCGCGACTACCACGTCGTCGACCCCGAGCGACTGCGTGCCCAGGCCGAGCGGCTGGACGAGTCGCTGACCCCGGGCGGAGCCGGAGCGGGCGGGGTGAACGCCGCGATCGGAGTGCTGTTCGGCGAGTACGAGCCCGACGAGATCGCCGCCCGCAGCGAGGAGTTCGGCCTGGAGGAGGCCGACTCGACGCTCTGGGTCGCGGCCACCGAGCCGACCGAGCCGGGCGAGTGGCTGCCCGAACCCTTCGAGCACGCCGACCCGCAGCTGCTGATCTGCCGGTTCGACGTGAGCGAGGTCTACGACGACGAGGATCCGGAC
>NZ_JBHXTL010000224.1:8669-9151 GCF_042677365.1 Kitasatospora sp. NPDC127116 | reverse complement strand
CTGCCCCCTCTTCCCGCCTTGGCGGGGGGGGCCCGGGGGCGCCGGTTACCAACCCTGCCGCCCCCCCCGGTTTTTGCGATGGGGGTTGTATTCAGGGAGGCCGTTCCCGCCATCGGGCGGGAACGGCCTCCGGCCTGCGAAGGACTGGTCAGGACGACGGGATGTGAACCTGCGGCCCCTTGGCCGGCACCGGGCTGCCCGGGGCTGGTTCCGCCGGTCGGCGTGCGGCCGGCCTACTGCCTGCCGGAGCGAGGCCTCGGGAGGCGGCGGGTGGCACGGGCGGAGACCAGGGCCAGTGTGCCGAGGCCGACCAGCAGGGTCGCGCCGGTCGCGTAGAGCAGCTCTTCGGCGCCCGTGTTCGGCAGCTCGTTCGGGTGCTTCGGGGGCTGCGTCGGCAGGGGTGCCGGGGTGCTGGTCGCGGTGATTCGGGCGGTTGCGGGGGGTGAGGTGGTGGGTGGGCCGCTGGGTGGGGTTCCGTGGGC
>NZ_JBHXTL010000224.1:0-8569 GCF_042677365.1 Kitasatospora sp. NPDC127116 | reverse complement strand
GGTGGCGGTGTTGGTCACGGTGCCCGCGTCGATGTCCGCCTGGGTGACGGTGTAGGTCGCGGTGCAGGTGGTGGAGGCGCCGGGGGTGAGGGTGGCGACCGGGCAGGTCGCCGTGGGGGAGGTGCCGGTGCCGGAGAACTGGGTCTCGGTCACTCCGATGTTGGTGAGGTCGACGTTTCCGGTGTTGATGACCAGGTAGGAGTACGTGACGGTCTCGCCCTCGGTGGAGACGGTCGTCGGGGAGACCGACTTGGCGATCGTCAGCGCCGGTGTGCTGGTCGCGGTGATTCGGGCGGTTGCGGGGGGTGAGGTGGCGGGCGGGCCGCTGGGTGGGGTTCCGTGGGCGGTGGCGGTGTTGGTCACGGTGCCCGCGTCGATGTCCGCCTGGGTGACGGTGTAGGTCGCGGTGCAGGTGGTGGAGGCGCCGGGGGTGAGGGTGGTGGTCGGGCAGGTCGCCGTGGGGGAGGTGCCGGTGCCGGAGAACTGGGTCTCGGTCACTCCGATGTCGGTGAGGTCGACGTTTCCGGTGTTGGTCACGAGGAAGGAGTACGTGACGGTCTGGCCCGCGGTGGAGACGGTCGTCGGGGAGACCGACTTGGCGATCGTCAGCGCCGGGGTCGAGGGCGGTGTCGCCGCGTTGAAGGAGTCCGAGGCCGTGACGGTGACGCCTGCGGTGGTGGTGGCGGTGACCGTGGAGGTGTCGGTCTCCTGGGTGCCGGGCTCCATCGCCGGGATGGTCCCCGTGCAGTCGAACGTCGCGCCCGGCACGAAGGGGCCGGCCCAGGTCGTACCGGTGGCCGGGCCGCCCAAGGGGGAGAAGTCGCAGGACAGGCCGGTGAGGGCCGGGCCGGACGTCGTGCTGTCGGTGACCTCCACGTTGCTCAGCACCAGCGACCCGTTGTTCCTGACGGTCATCGTCACCGGCGTCGGAGTGCCGGCGGGGACGGACTTGCCGGGTGCCGTGTTGTGGTCGCCGTTCGTCGGGCCCTCGTCGGTGGAGAACTTGACGATGGAGAGGTTGTTCCCGCCGCCGGAGTTGTTCCAGTTCGGGTTGTCCAGCGAGGTTCCGGCATTCTGGCTGGTGCCGTTCCCCATGGCGACCACGACGGTGTCCGAGAACTGCTTGAGGGTGTTGTCCGTGATCGTCACCGGCAGGATCAGCCCGACGCTCGTTTTCGCCGGGACGGTGACGGTGACCGAGATGCCGGTCGGAGTGCACGAGTTGAGGGTGGCCGTGCCGGTGTAGGTGACGTCGTTGCCCAGTGTGTTGGTGGCCGTGTCCAGGTTCTGCTGGGCGATGGTGGACGCGGGATCGGTGGAGTAGGGGAGTGCCAGCCCCGGCACGAACGCCGCGCAGTTGAAGGCCTGGCCGGCCTGGGCGGTGTCCGTGAACGTGGCCGTGGTGGCCGTCGTGCTCGCCGGGGTGTGCATCACCCAGACGATGTTCGTGTCCGGGAAGGCGGTGCCGGTGTAGATGAGCCCGTACTTCTCGGCGTTGGCGGGATTGCGGGGCGGCCACGGCTCGACGACGATCGGGGTGGTGAACGTGACCCCCGCGTTCGTCGTGTAGACGAGGTCCTGCGCGCCGTTGTTGTCGGTCGACAGCTGGGCGCTGATCGTGGTCTGCCCGCAGACGCCCGTGTGCGTCTCGACATAGGCGCCCATGGTGTACGTCACGACGGCGGGCTGGCCGGCGATGGTGGCGGTGCCGATGGCCGCGCCGGTGCCGTCCAGCACGGTCTGCGTGCCGGACGGGAAGTTCGCGAGCTGCGCCGGCATCGTGACCGAGAAGGTGTCACCCGCGTGGCTGCCGTCCGGGACGCACCAGGTGATCTGCGTGGTGACGGTCATCCCGGGATGGAGCGGCGCGGACGGCGATCCGGCCCAGGTGGTGGTGATACCGGTGATCGCATTGATCGAAGCGCTGTACGCGGGGGTCTGCGCCCCGTGGATCAGCACGGCCGCGAGCGCGGCCAGCACGACGACGGTCTGTCTGAGGGCAGGCCGCATCCTTGCCAGTAGTGGCATTGCTTCTCTCCTAGGAAATCCGGCGAACTCCATCCCGGAGCCGGTCGGCCTCCGACACCGCGGCCGATCGGCCGCGGGTGCGGGGTGTTCACCGTTGAGTCGCGTCGGCCGAATCCTTGCGGCGGCCGTTGAGTGCCTGGTGCGCGTCGGCGCCGGTCACGCTATGGAGCTTCTCGTCATCACCCGCGACCTCCTCGGGGCCGGAACACCTGAATGGCTCTGCCGGGATCCGGGCCGGCCACACGCATTCGGGCGAACCGGCTTCCGTCCGATTCGACGGAGCGTGGTGAACGCGCCTCATCGGCATGACGTGGGTCGGCTCGCAGCAGTGCGAGAGAACGCACCGTCACATGCTGGATGCACAGCAGATGGTACGTGTCGGTACAGATCTTCCGGCGATTCTCCCTACCTGGCGCGTCGAGGGCGCGCAAGTCGAGGGAGAGACGCGATTGGGCCCGACCGGCCCGCACCGTCGGAGCTGCCGAGGCACCGGGGCCGGGGGGGCGAAGGCCGGGCCGGTGAGGCCGACAGGGGGTGATGGGGCCGGAAACGCGGACAGGGACCGGTGCCGGGTGGCGCCGGTCCCTGTCGGGCCGCGGGGGTGGGGCGAGGTCAGTAGGAGTCGGGGGTGTGCTGCTGCGGCGGGTGGGTGTCCCTGGGGGTGAAGGCGGTGGCCCAGGGGGTGGTGACGGTCTCCAGGACGCCGGGGGCCCGGGCCGGCGCCGGGGCGGGCTGCGGGGGGAGCGGTTCGGCGGCGCGGAGCTGGTCGATGCTCCTGGTCATGCCCGTCTTGAGGCGCGGCGTCAGGGGCTTCTCGATGAGCCGGTGGACCAGCCAGGAGGCGACGAGCATGCCGGTGACGACGATGGCGACCGCCGTCCAGGGCTTGGTGCCGTGGTCGTAGAGGGCGCGCAGGGCGGTCCAGCCCATGGCCTCGTGGAGCAGGTAGAGGGGGTAGGTGAGGGCGCCGGCGAAGGTGAGCCAGCGCCACTGGATCCGGGAGCCCCAGCCCATGGCCACCGCGGTGATCACGAGGTAGGAGAGGGTGGTCAGCAGGACGGCGGGCCAGGTCGGCAGCTCGGGCCGGCCCAGGACGGTGTTCACGTCGTGCTGGTGCTGGATGGTGTAGAGCACCGAGAGGATCCAGCTGATCCCGACGATGCCGAAGAGCATGAGGTTGGGACCGTACCGGTGGACCAGGTAGAGCGCGAGGCCGGCGACGAAGAACGAGGAGACGTCCGACATCGCGAAGAACTCCAGGACCGGCCACTTGGTGCTCGCCGAGACGATGCCGGCGACCGTCCAGATCGAGCAGAAGGCCACGATCCGCCGGTAGGTCACGCCCTGCCACACCACGATGGCGAACAGCAGGTAGAAGCGCAGCTCGGCCCAGAGCGTCCAGTAGACGGCGTCCACGTTCGGGATCCCCAGGCCCACGTGGAACATGGTGAGGTTGGCGAGGACCTGCTCCGAGGGGAGCGGCTGGCGCACGAGCGGCCACATCGTCACGACCGCGGTGGTGAGCAGGACGGCGAACCAGTACGCGGGGTAGAGCCGGATGACCCGGGAGCGGACGAAGTCGCCCACCGGACGGCCCCAACTGCTCATGCAGATCACGAAGCCGCTGATCACGAAGAACAGGCAGATGCCCGTCCAGAGGTACGCGGCGGGCGCGGAGGCGCGGTGGAACACCTGCTCGGCCGGCTTGCCCCAGGCGCTGATCTCGGGCTTGGTACCGCCGCCGTAGCCGATGTAGTGGTGGAAGACCACCATCAGCGCGGCCAGGATGCGCAGGCCGTCCAGGACGGCGAGACGGCCGCCCTTGGCGGATTTGCGGCGGCCCGAGGAACCTGGTCGTTGCCGGGGGAAAATGCTCACGGCTGACGATAACGCACGCCCTGTAAGCCGCTTGCAGGCCCCTGCGCATGACAGGGCAGGGCGGCGACGGGCTGCGGCAGGGCGTTTTCCCGTGGTCGAGGCAAGTGCTGGGAGGGGCGGGGCCGCCTCCGGAGGCGGGGGCGGGGGCGGGGGCGGACGGTGCGGACGGCGCGGTCGGGGAAGGCCGGGGACCGGCCGGGGGCGGACGGTGCGGTCGGGGAGGGCCGGGGACGGCCGGCCCTCGGGAGTTCCTGACGCGCGCGCCCCGGCGCGGGAGTGGACCACCACCCCGCGCCAGGACGCACGACGGATCGGCGCGCGGAGGGCGCGCCGGTCGGGGGACGCCGGTCGGAGGGCGTCGGTCAGAGCGTGCCGGTGATCGTGGTGCCGGTGTGGTTGCCCGGGATGGCGGTGAGGTCGAGGTTCTCGGGGGCGGCCCAGGTGCCGTCGTTGTGGCGGGCGGTGAGCAGGACCCTGTTGTCCGTGGTGGCGACGGCGAACACGGCGTCGGTGTCGACGGGCGCGGCGCTGATGCTGGTGCCCGTGACGTTGCCGATGACGCCGCCGAGGGACGTCACGGGCTGCCAGCTGTGGTTGAGGTAGCGCATGGTGTGGTACTGGCCGTCGCTCGCGATGAGAGCGAGGTTGAGGTCGTTGCCCTGGCGGGAGACGGCGACGCCGCTCACCGGGCCGGTGCTGCCCGCGGCCTCGGAGACCGCCCCCCAGGTGCCCCAGCTGCCGGAGCCGGTGCGCAGGGTGTGGTAGACCTTTCCGCCGGCCACGGCCGCGATGTGCAGTTCGGGTCCGGCGTCCCCGGACGCTCCGGCGGCCGAGATGGCGGTGATGCCGTTGAGCGGACCGGTGACGTCGGTGACCACGTTGAACGGGGTCCACTGGCCGGCGCCGTTGCGGATGGAGTGGTAGAGGGTGCCGTTGGCGACCACGACCACGTGCAGGTTGTCGCTGATGGAGGCGATGGAGACCTGGGTGATGCCGCTGAGGTCCGTGAGGGCGACGTTGAGGTCGGCGAACGTCTGCTTCCAGCCGCCGTCGAGGTTGCGGATGGCGTAGTGGAGGTGCCCGTCGCCGCCCAGGGCGATGATGTGGGTGTCGGCGTTGATGCCGGCCGAGGCGACGGCGCGCACCCCGCCGATGGAGCCGGCCGTGGCCTGGACGTCCTCGTACGGGGTCCAGGTGCCGTCGTAGAGACGGCTGGCGAAGTAGAGGTTGGCGTCGCTGCGCACCAGGGCCTGGGTCTTCCAGTCCAGGGACTTCGCCCGGGTCTGCTGCACCCAGCCGGCGACGTTGTCGACGCGGGTGTTGTAGGCGCCGGTGCGGGTCTCGGTCTCGCCGAGGCAGCCGCCCTGCCAGGAGCGGGAGGCGACGGCGACCAGCTCGGCCCTGCCGCCCGTCTCGCGGATCACGGGGGCGCCGGTGTCGCCCTTGCAGATCGCCGCGCCGCCGGTGCCGGTCGTGCCGAGGCCGGTGGCGGCCACGGTGTCGAGCGAGAAGGCGCCGGTGTGGAGCTTGCCCGGCACCCACTCGTCCTTGGTCCGGCCGTACGCGGGCACGCGCAGCGTCTGCCCGGCGGTCGGCGCGGCGGTGGCGACCGCCAGCGGGGCGATGCCGTCGACGGGCGTGGCCAGGCGTGCCATGACGAGGTCACGGCCGGCGTACGGCACCAGCTCGGACACCTCGGCGGTCCTGCCGCCGGTGGTGGTCAGGTCGGTGCGGCCGACGGTGGCGACGGTCTTCCACTTCGGCGCGCCGGCCGCCAGGGCCTGCGGCTGCGCCGGGTCGTCGGCGAAGCAGGAGGCGGCGGTCAGCACCCAGTTGCGGTCGACCAGCGCACCGGTGCAGGTGCGCAGGGTGTCGCCGATCGCCAGGCGCGCGGTGAAGGCGTAGGACCCGTCGGCGGCCGCGTTGCCGACCACGGCGCCGGCCGGGGGCGTGGCGAGGGTCGTCAGGGCTCCGGCGGCGAGGACGGCGGTCAGCGCGCCCGCCCGCAGGTTGCGGGACGAGGAGTTGCGAGGCATGAGTGGGCTCCCGAACGTGAGAGGTGGTGATGCGGGGCGGTGGCGGTCAGCCGGTGACGGTCAGCTCGACGAGGGCGGCCTTGTCGCCGCCGGTGCCTTCGCCGACTCCCTGGAAGCCGTTCGTGGGGACGTCGACGGTCTGGGTGGTGGTGCCGACGGTGAGGCCGGCGCGGACCGCGCGGCCGCCGCTGGTCTGGATGAAGAAGACGTCGGGCAGCTGGAGGGAGAGGTTTCCCGTCGTGCCGGTGACGGTGAAGCAGATCTGGTTGTCCGGGTTGCCCGGGGCCAGGGTCCCGATCTGGATCTGGTTGGGCTTGCCGCAGTCGGCGAGCAGGATGTGGCCGTCGCCGCGCAGCAGCTTCACCTTGGTGATGGCGGCGGCGCCGGGGTAGGAGAAGTCCTCGACGGCCGGCGGCGCGGCGGAGTTGTCGGCGGGGGTGGTGTCGGCGGCGGCGATCGCGGTGGCGCCGCCGAGGGCCGCGGCGGTCACCGCGGCGGTGGCCAGCCAGCGGCGGGCGGTGGTGGTGCGCAGGGGGTTGTGGGTCACCTGGGGCTCCATCGGAAGGTGAGCGGGGCGGGCGCGGGTCAGCCGGTGACGCGAAGTTCGAGCAGGGTGGTGGGCTTGCCGCTGCCGTTGCCGCTGCCGATCCCGACGGGGACGGCGGTGCCCTTGGCGATGTCGATGCTCTGGGAGGCGCCCTCGCTGGTGAGCTTGGCGTTGACCGAGTAGTCGTCGGTGCGGATCCGGAACACGTTGGGCACCTCGACGGCGAGGTAGCCGGTGGTGCCGGTGGCGCGGAAGCAGATCTGGTTTCCCTTGTCGTTGGGCAGGTCCCAGCTGAGCACGCTGATCTGGTCGTCGACGGCGCAGTCGGACAGCACGATGTGGCCGTCGCCGCGCAGCAGCTTCACGTTGGGGTACGGGGCCGGGCCGGGGTGGACGAAGTCCTCGACGGCCACCGGCGCGGCCGAGTTGTCCGCCGGGGTGCCGTCGGCGGAGGCGATCGCCGTGAGGCCGAGCGTGGCGGCCGCGGCGACGGCGCCGCCAACGAGCCAGCGGGACATGCGCTTTGACATGCCTAATCCTTTTCGTTCATCTCGCGTTGCCCTGATGGGCAGATCTTCGGAATCGGGTGACCGGCCTGAATGGTGGGCGAACCAGCCGGGTGTGGCGCAACGTCATTGTCGGTGCGAATGACATGAATTGACTGCGCCACAGATGTCGGAGCCGCAGGCGGAATCCGGCCCATCGAACCAGACGGGCCGGTGCCCGGACAACCACTTTCGGCGACTGGCCAGGCAAGATGTCACGCTTTCAAGGTCATTGGGTGCTTGTTGGCGATGCGGTTGTATTTGCTTGGCTATGCTCGCCGTCGGGTGATTCATTGCGCTCGCTTTGCCCGGCAACTCCCAGAATTCGTGGACGCTCTGATGGGACGTCATTTATCGTGGCTCCGCCGCGGCCGGGATACGGCCGACGTCGACACTGGAGGTTTCCCGTGCGCCAATCGATATCCCGCTCACGACGGCGAGGGAGGGGAGGGCCGCCGCTGCTGGGCAGGCTCTCCCTGGGGCTGTTGCCACTGGTTCTCACGGCGGGGCTGGTGGGGGCCGCGGGTCCGGGCGCCGCCGCCACCGGGCCGGCCATCGGACAGGTCCAGCCGAGCGACCGCGAGCGTGCGGTGCAGGCGTGGCTCAACGGCGGCCCCCGGCTCCACGCGCTCGCGGAGGCCGCGCTCGCGGGCTCCGACCAGGACGTGAAGCGGTTCGTCGAGAACGAGCTCGCCGGGGCGCAGAGTGCGGACGACCTGCTCGCTGCCACGCAGATCTCCAGTGTGGGCGGGCCGAAGGTCCGCGAGGCCGCGGACAAGGCGATCGACGGGACGGCCGCGGATCGGCGTGCCTTCCTGGAGGGCGGCTGGCAGGCGGCGCTCGACGCGGACCGGCGGCTGTGGATCACCCGGATCACCGACCCCGCGATGGGTGCCGGGCGGAATCTCCAGGCGGCGGGTGATGCCGCGCTGCGCAGCAACACCAGTGACGACCTGCAGAAGTTCCTGACGGAGACCCAGTTCACCGCGAAGGACAGCGACGACCGGGTCAAGCTGGTCCAGATCCTGAGCTCCGGTGGCCCCAACGTCCAGGCGGCGGCGCGGATCGCGCTGAACGGGTCGATCCAGGACGTGCGCGACTTCCTCGCGACCGGCCAGTACATCGCGCAGAGCCGTGACCAGGAGCGCGCGAGCATCGCGCAGCTGGCGCAGCAGGCGAAGGACGCGAGCGCGCAGGCGGCCCAGGAGACGGCCGCGGCGATCGAGGCCAAGGACCAGGCGGTCCACAACTCGGAGCTGGCCAAGGCGGATGCCGCGCGGGCGGCTGTCGAGACGCAGCAGGCCGGCAATGACACGGCCAAGGCCACGGAGGCGGCGAACAGGGCCGCCGGCGCGGCCGACCGTGCGGGTGCGGCGGCGCAGACGGCGCTGACCGCCGCGCGTGCGGCCAACGCCTCGGCGCGCGCCGCCGCCGTCGCGGCGTCGAACGCGGCGGCGGCCGCGGCGGGTGCCCAGCGGGCCGCCGCCAACGCGCGGACGGCGGCCGCGGCCGCGGCCGGTGACGCGACCAAGGCG
>NZ_JBHXTL010000223.1:0-9187 GCF_042677365.1 Kitasatospora sp. NPDC127116 | reverse complement strand
ACCGGTTCCGACCGGTCCGGGGCCGCCGTTCGTCCGTCCTGGAACCGGTGTTCGGGCGCTGCTGCGTGCTCCCGTGCGCGCCGCGTGAGCCCCCGCCCGCGCGCCGCCGCCAACCGGGCCGATCCGTAGGAATAGGGGGCATTTCCCCACCCTTTCGCCATTACTCTAAGTTGAGTGTGCGTGTCATTGAGTGACGGGATTGGTGTAGGGTCCATTTTGGGAGCATCGGTACGGTGCGGCGACCGGCAGGCCGCCCACCCCCTGGGCCGCCGTCCTGACGGGGCGCCAGGCCACCGCGTACGTCCGAGAGGTGCGCGGCCGGTGGTCCGTGGCCGGGGCGCGAGGCCCCGGGCCGGAGGGGGAGAGGCCGAGTGAGCTCCACCGAAACGGTGCTGCCCGGAACCGGACGGCCGGAGGCACCGCACACCGACACGTCCGCCGCCGACGTGCCCGCACCCGCCCGCCGCAGCCCGCTGTGCCGGCTCCGGGCCAGCCGCACCCTGCCCGGGTTCGTCCTGGGCGCACTCTGCCTGGCCTACGCCGCGGGCGCCGCCGCCGGCTGGGGATCACACCAACTGTCCGTCTTCATGGGCGACTTCGGACTGGCCGCGGCGGCCCTGGCGGCCGCGCTGTCCTGTCTGGTGTACGGCTGCACGGTCGGCGGGCACGCCCGCCCGGCCTGGCTGCTGTTCGGCCTCTCCTCGCTCATGGTCGCCTTCGGCAACGGCACCTGGGGCTGGTACGAGCTGGTCGTGCGCACCGCGCTGCCCCGGGACTCGCTCGCCGAGTACGCCTTCCTGCTCTTCGCCCCGCTCGCCATCACCGGCGTCCTGGTGCTCGCCCAGCACCCGCGCACGGCGGCCGGCTGGCTCTGCCTGCTGCTCGACGGCTGGCTGATCGCCGGCTCGCTGTTCACCCTCAGCTGGAGCCTGGCACTCGGCCGGATCGCGGCCGGCGAGGACGGCTCACCGCTGCGCCTGGCCCTCAACCTGGCCTACCCGGTGCTGGACATCCTGCTGGTCAGCCTGGTGGTCGGGCTGCGCTTCGGCGGCCGGGACGGCAACCGGGCGGCGGTGCACACGGCGATGGTGGCGCTCGCCGTCACCGTCACCTGCGACGCCCTGTTCACCTCCCCGGAACTGCGCAGCAACTACCACTCGGGCGAGCTGCTGGACGCCGGCTGGTTCGCCGGCAGCCTGCTGCTGGCCTGGGCGCCGTGGTCGCCGCGCTGGCGCCGCCCGCTGCGCGAGCACCCCTCGGCCGGCGGCCTGCCGCACCGCCGGGTGGCCACCACCTTCAGCGCGCTGACGCCGTACGCAGCCGCCGCGGTCTGCACCGCCGGAATCCTCTACAACGCCCTCGGCGGACGGGAGTTGGACCGCGTGGTGGCCGCGGCGGCCTGCACCGTCGGGCTGGCGCTGATCCTCCGGCAGGGCGTGATGCTCCTGGACAACCTGTCGCTGGCCCAGGAACTCGCCCACAAGGAGGCGCACTTCCGCTCCCTGGTGCAGGGCTCCAGCGACGTCATCATGATCGCCGGCGCCAACGGCGTGCTCTCCTACGTCTCCCCGGCCGCGCTCGGCGTCTACGGCCGGGACCCGGAGCAGCTGGTCGGCGGCAACCTGCTGGACCTGGTCCACCCCGAGGACGTCGGCCGGGTGCTCGCCGAGGTCCGCCGCTACCTCGCCAGGGTCCGGCTCACCACCCACCGCAGCCCCGGCGGCGCCGAGCTCTCCGCCCGGGTCGAGTGCCGGATCAGCTCCGGCGCCGGCGAGTGGCTGCACGTCGAGTCCACCGTCAGCAGACATCGCGACGGCCTGCTGCTCAACAGCCGGGACGTCACCGAACGCGTCATGCTCCAGGCCCAGTTGCAGCACAACGCCTTCCACGACCCGCTCACCGACCTGCCCAACCGGGCGCTGTTCACCCAGCGGCTGCGGGCCGCCCTCGGCGCCCGCGGCCAGCAGGGCGGGACGGGCGCCGGGATCGCGGTGCTCTTCCTCGACCTGGACGGCTTCAAGGCGGTCAACGACACCGCCGGGCACCAGGTCGGCGACGAACTGCTGGTGCAGGCCGCCCGCCGGCTCCAGAGCGCCGTCCGCTGCGGGGACACCGTCGCCCGGTTCGGCGGCGACGAGTTCGCCGCGCTGGTCTGCGGCCCGCTCGGCCGCCTCCAGGTCCAGGAGCTGGCCGAGCGGCTGCGCCTCGCGCTCTCCGAGCCGTACTGGATCGGCGGTGCCGAACTCGGCGTCGCCGCCAGCATCGGCATCGCCTTCGGCACCCCCGAGCGCGGCCCGGCGGCCGACCCCAGGGTCGCCGCCGACGAGCTGATGCGCAACGCCGACCTCGCGATGTACCGGGCCAAGTCCGAGGGCAAGGGCCGGGTGGTGCTCTACACCCCCGCGATGCGGGCCGACCTGGAGCGCCGCACCGAACTGGAGGAGCGGCTGCGGATGGCGGTGAGGGAGGGTGGCTTCACGCTGCTCCACCAGCCCGTGGTGGACCTGCGCAGCGGCGCGGTGACCGGCGTCGAGGCGCAGGCCCGCTGGCGCTCGGTGGGCGGCCTGCTGCTCACCCCGGCCGAGTTCCTGCGTTCGAGCGAGCACGGCGACGCGGCCACCCGGTTCTCCCGCTGGCTGGTCCTGGAGGCGGTCAGCGCGGCCGTCGAGCGGCGCACCCTGCCGGGCCGGGGCCGCGGCGCGCCGGAGCCCGTCCCGGTGGCCGTGCGGCTCTCCGTGGAACGGCTCTGCTCGCCCGGCCTGTACGAGACGGTGGCCGCGGCGCTGCGCGACAGCGGGCTGCCGGCCGACGAGCTGGTGATCGAGGTGGCCCGGATGGGCCCGGACTCGCTCGCCGACGAGCTCGGCCGCCGGCTCTCCGCCCTGCGCGGGCTGGGCGTCTCCACCTGGCTGGCCGGGTACGGCGCCGGCGGCGGCTCGCTCGGCGCCCTCGCCCGGCTGCCGCTGGACGGGCTCAAGCTGGACCGCACGCTCGTCCAGGACCTCGGCGAGTCCGCGCTCAGCCGCACCCTGGCCGGGCACGTGCTGCGGCTCGGCCGCGACCTCGGGATGGCCACCGCCGCCGAGGGGGTGGACCTGCCCCGCCAGGTCTCCGCGCTGCAGGAGCTGGGCTGCGGGCAGGCCCAGGGCTCGGCCTTCGCCCCGCCGCTGGACGAGCCCCGGCTGCGCCGGGCGCTGGCCCGCCGCGGCTACCCGGTGCCCGCGCCGGCGGGCCCGGTCCCGGCCCGCCGCGCGTACCCTCCCGCCGCCGACGACACCCGGACGAGTGGCCGTACGAGCGGCCGCACGGACGCCGCGCCGGGACGTGGCGCACATCACCATGGCGGCTCTGACCTGCCCGAACACCGTGCCGTCACTGGTCCGCCGGGAGGTCCGCATGGCGAGACGGTCGTCCCACCTGCTTGACATGCCGCCCCGGACGGGAGGAAGGTCGTTGCCATGCGCACCCGAATTCTCGTACTTGGCGGGCGCGTCGGCTGAGTGGGCTCGTACGCCCTGCTCGTGACAGACCGACGCGCCACCCCTCGCATGCCCTTGGGCACGAGGGGTTTTTTGTTGCACTGACGCTGTTCCACCTCCGCAAGACCCCTGGCCTCGGCCGCCCGAGCATGTCCGACTTGTCGGATCGAGCGGGACGATTGAGGCAGAGCCGGCGCTCGGCCCGGACCGGGACCCCACCCTCGCAGCACCGGGGCCCGCAGCACCTGGTCGGCAAATCCCGAGAAGAGACAGGCAGATGACTGAGCACGCCGCATCCCCCCGCCGCGGGGACAACCCGGCCGCCAACGCTCCCGCTCCCCAGCACGTCGTCGAGACCATGACCGGCGCCCAGTCGCTCATCCGCTCCCTGGAGGCCGTGGGCGCGGACACCGTCTTCGGCATTCCGGGCGGGGCCATCCTTCCCGCGTACGACCCCCTGATGGACTCCGTCAAGGTGCGCCACATCCTGGTCCGCCACGAGCAGGGCGCCGGTCACGCCGCCACCGGCTACGCCCAGGCCACCGGCCGGGTCGGGGTCTGCATGGCGACCTCCGGTCCGGGCGCGACCAACCTGGTCACCCCGATCGCCGACGCCTACATGGACTCGGTGCCGGTCGTCGCGATCACCGGCCAGGTCTCCTCCAAGGCGATCGGCACCGACGCCTTCCAGGAGGCGGACATCTGCGGCATCACGATGCCGATCACCAAGCACAACTACCTGGTCACCGACCCGGCCGAGATCCCCCGGGTGATCGCGGAGGCCTTCCACATCGCCGCCACCGGCCGCCCCGGCCCGGTCCTGGTCGACATCGCCAAGGACGCGCTCCAGGCGACCACCACCTTCCGCTGGCCGGTCGAGACCGCGCTGCCCGGCTACCGCCCGGTGACCAAGCCGCACGCCAAGCAGATCCGCGAGGCCGCGAAGATGCTGGTCGGCGCCAAGCGTCCGGTGCTGTACGTCGGCGGCGGCGTGCTCAAGGCGCAGGCCACCGCCGAGCTGCGGATCCTCGCCGAGCTGACCGGCGCCCCGGTGGTCACCACCCTGATGGCGCTCGGCGCCTTCCCGGACAGCCACCCCCAGCACCTGGGCATGCCCGGCATGCACGGCTCCGTCCCGGCCGTCACCGCGCTCCAGAAGGCGGACCTGCTGTTCACCCTGGGCGCCCGCTTCGACGACCGCGTCACCGGCAAGCTGGACGGCTTCGCCCCCGGCGCCAAGGTCGTCCACGCCGACATCGACCCGGCCGAGATCGGCAAGAACCGCCCGGCGGACGTGCCGATCGTCGGCGACGCCCGCGAGGTGCTCGCCGATCTGATCGTCGCCGTCCAGGCCGAGTTCGACGCCGGCCACCGGGGCGACTACACCGAGTGGTGGGAGCGGCTCGACGAGTGGAAGAAGACCTACCCGCTCGGCTACGAGCCGGCCCCGGACGGGCAGCTCTCGCCGCAGCAGGTCATCGAGCGGATCGGCCGGCTGGTCGGCCCCGAGGCCATCTACGCCGCGGGCGTGGGCCAGCACCAGATGTGGAGCTCGCAGTTCATCCAGTTCGAGAAGCCGGGCACCTGGCTCAACTCGGGCGGCGCCGGGACGATGGGCTACGCCGTCCCCGCGGCGATGGGCGCCAAGGCCGGCCGCCCGGAGACCGCGGTCTGGGCCATCGACGGCGACGGCTGCTTCCAGATGACCAACCAGGAGCTGGTCACCTGCGCCCTGAACGACATCCCGATCAAGGTCGCGGTCATCAACAACGGTTCGCTGGGCATGGTCCGGCAGTGGCAGACGCTGTTCTACAACCAGCGCTACTCCAACACCGTGCTGCACTCCGGCCCCGGCCACGACGGCATCGAGCCGCCGGCCCAGGGCACCCGGATCCCCGACTTCGTCCTGCTGTCCGAGGCGATGGGCTGCGTCGGCCTGCGCTGCGAGCGCCCCGAGGACCTCGACGCGGTCATCAAGCAGGCGATGGAGATCAACGACCGCCCGGTGGTCATCGACTTCATCGTCCATCAGGACGCCATGGTCTGGCCGATGGTCGCGGCCGGCACCAGCAACGACGAGATCCAGTTCGCCAAGGGCGTGCGCCCCGACTTCGGCGACGACCTCGACTGACCAGCCCCTGCAGTTTCCAGAACGACTGAGGAATCCCATGTCCAAGCACACCCTCTCCGTCCTGGTCGAGAACAAGCCCGGCGTGCTCGCCCGCATCGCCGCCCTGTTCTCCCGTCGGGGCTTCAACATCGACTCCCTCGCCGTCGGCTCGACCGAGCATCCGGACGTGTCCCGGATGACGATCGTGGTCAACGTCGAGGACCTCCCGCTGGAACAGGTCACCAAGCAGCTCAACAAGCTCGTGAACGTGATAAAGATCGTCGAACTCGACCAGTCCGCTGCGATCCAGCGGGAACTGGTCCTGGTGAAGGTCCGCGCCGACAACGAGACCCGGTCGCAGATCGTCGAGATCGTCCAGCTGTTCCGTGCCAAGACCGTCGACGTGTCGCCCGAAGCGGTGACCATCGAGGCCACCGGCAGTTCGGACAAGCTGGAGGCCATGCTCCGGATGCTGGAGCCTTACGGCATCAAGGAGTTGGTCCAGTCCGGCCTGGTCGCCATCGGCCGCGGCGCGCGTTCCATCACGGACCGCTCGCTGCGCGCCCTGGACCGCAGCGCGTAAACAGCGCCGTCTCAAACCCTGACGCAAAGACCCAAACCCCCGCCGCGTGCGCATACGGTGAGCACCGCGTACCCGGCAACCATCACGCAAGGAGATGTGCCCCCGTGGCCGAGCTGTTCTACGAAGACGACGCCGACCTGTCCATCATCCAGGGCCGCAAGGTCGCGGTCATCGGCTACGGAAGCCAGGGCCACGCCCACGCGCTGTCGCTGCGCGACTCCGGCGCCGACGTCCGGGTCGGCCTGAAGCCGGAGTCCACGTCCCGCGCCAAGGCGGAGGAGGCCGGCCTGCGCGTCGTCACCCCGGCCGAGGCGGCGGCCGAGGCCGACGTCATCATGATCCTGGTGCCGGACCCGATCCAGGCCGACGTCTACGAGGCCGACATCGCCCCGCACCTGAAGGCCGGCGACGCCCTGTTCTTCGGCCACGGCCTGAACATCCGCTTCGGCTTCATCAAGCCCCCGGCGGACGTCGACGTCTGCATGGTCGCCCCGAAGGGCCCGGGCCACCTGGTCCGCCGCCAGTACGAGGAGGGCCGCGGCGTCCCCGCGATCGTCGCGGTCGAGCAGGACGCCTCGGGCAACGCCTTCGCCCTGGCGCTGTCGTACGCCAAGGGCCTGGGCGCCACCAAGGCCGGCGTCATCAAGACCACCTTCACCGAGGAGACCGAGACCGACCTGTTCGGCGAGCAGGCCGTCCTCTGCGGTGGCACCGCCGCCCTGGTGAAGGCCGGTTTCGAGACCCTGGTCGAGGCCGGCTACCAGCCGGAGATCGCCTACTTCGAGTGCCTGCACGAGCTGAAGCTCATCGTCGACCTGATGTACGAGGGCGGCCTGGAGAAGATGCGCTGGTCGGTCTCCGAGACCGCCGAGTGGGGCGACTACGTCACCGGCCCGCGGATCATCACCGACGCCACCAAGGCCGAGATGAAGAAGGTCCTCGCCGAGATCCAGGACGGCACCTTCGCCAACACCTGGATCGCCGAGTACAAGGCGGGTCTGCCCAAGTACAACGAGTACAAGAAGGCCGACGAGGACCACCTGCTGGAGACCACCGGCAAGAAGCTGCGCTCGCTGATGAGCTGGGTCAACGAGAAGGCCTGACCCCCTTCCGGGCCGGTACCGGCTGCGCCGCCGGCCCCGATTTTGTAACTCCCTTGTACAAGTAGGCTGCTCTCGTCCGGGTGATTTCGCCGGACGGGAGCAGCCCGCTACCCAGCCCGTCGATACACTCCGAGTGCGCGTCAGGCCCACAGCGTCGTGCGTCTACCTACGCGGCATGCCACCTTCCCCCGCCCTCCACGCCACCTACGTGCCCGGGGGAACCGGACAGTTAAGGACCCCACTGTCGTGAGCAAATCCGTTGTACTGATCGCCGAAGAGCTCTCGCCCGCCACCGTCGACGCCCTCGGCCCCGACTTCGAGATCCGCCACTGCAACGGCGCCGACCGCACCGAGCTGCTCACCGCGATCGCCGACGTCGACGCGATCCTGATCCGCTCCGCCACCAAGGTCGACGCCGAGGCGCTGGCCGTCGCCCGCAAGCTCAAGGTGGTCGCCCGGGCCGGTGTCGGCCTGGACAACGTGGACGTCTCCGCCGCCACCAAGGCCGGCGTGATGGTCGTCAACGCGCCGACCTCCAACATCGTCACCGCCGCCGAGCTCGCCTGCGGCCTGCTGATCTCCGTCGCCCGCAACATCGCGCCGGCCAACGCCGCGCTCAAGCAGGGCGAGTGGAAGCGCAACAAGTACACCGGCGTCGAGCTGAGCGAGAAGACCCTCGGTGTCGTCGGCCTCGGCCGGATCGGCGTGCTGGTCGCCCAGCGGATGTCCGCGTTCGGGATGAAGATCGTCGCGTACGACCCCTACATCCAGGCCGCCCGCGCCGCGCAGATGGGCGTCAAGCTGGTCACCCTGGAGGAGCTGCTGGAGGTCTCGGACTTCATCACCGTCCACCTCCCCAAGACCCCGGAGACCATCGGCCTGATCGGCGACGAGGCGCTGCACAAGGTCAAGCCGACCGTCCGCATCGTGAACGCCGCCCGCGGCGGCATCGTGGACGAGGAGGCGCTGGCGAGCGCGCTGCGCGACGGCCGGGTGGCCGGCGCCGGCCTGGACGTGTACGCCAAGGAGCCGTGCACCGACTCCCCGCTGTTCGCCTTCGACAACGTGGTCGCCACCCCGCACCTGGGCGCCTCCACCGACGAGGCGCAGGAGAAGGCCGGCATCGCGGTCGCCAGGTCGGTGCGCCTCGCGCTGGCCGGCGAGCTGGTGCCGGACGCGGTGAACGTCCAGGGCGGCGTGATCGCCGAGGACGTCCGCCCGGGCCTGCCGCTGGCCGAGAAGCTCGGCCGGATCTTCACCGCGCTGGCCGGCGAGGTGGCCGTCCGCCTCGACGTCGAGGTCCGCGGCGAGATCACCCAGCACGACGTGAAGGTGCTCGAACTGTCCGCGCTGAAGGGCGTGTTCGAGGACGTGGTGGCGGAGACGGTGTCCTACGTCAACGCCCCGCTGTTCGCCCAGGAGCGCGGTGTCGAGGTCCGGCTGACCACCTCCAGCGAGAGCCCCGAGCACCGCAACGTGATCACCGTCCGCGGCACGCTCGGGGGCGGCGAGGAGATCGCCATCTCCGGCACGCTGGCCGGCCCCAAGCAGACCCAGAAGATCGTCGGCGTGGACGCCTTCGACGTGGACGTGGCGCTCACCGACCACATGGCCTTCTTCAAGTACGAGGACCGCCCCGGCGTGGTCGGCGTGCTCGGCCGCCACCTCGGCGACGCGGGCATCAACATCGCCGGCATGCAGGTCGCCCGCGACGGCGGCAACGCGCTGGCCTCCATCACCGTGGACACCGAGATCCCGCAGGAGGTGCTGTCGGCCATCGCCGCCGAGATCGGCGCCCACTTCGCGCGCTCGGTCGACCTGGGCTGACCCTCCCGGCTCCAGCAGGGCCCGGCCCGCCCGTGGAAAGGCGGTCCCGGCCCCGCGGCGGTGTCCCCGGTGTCGCCCCGCACAG
>NZ_JBHXTL010000222.1:0-9196 GCF_042677365.1 Kitasatospora sp. NPDC127116 | reverse complement strand
GTGCCGGGTGCCACGCGGCGCTGCACGGCACCCGGCACGGCACGACGAGGCGTCGGCTAGCTCTTGATGCGGTTGGTGAGTTCGGTGACCTGGTTGTAGATCGAGCGCCGCTCGGCCATCAGCGAGCGGATCTTGCGGTCCGCGTGCATCACCGTGGTGTGGTCGCGGCCGCCGAACTGCGCACCGATCTTCGGCAGCGAGAGGTCGGTGAGCTCGCGGCAGAGGTACATCGCGATCTGCCGGGCCGTCACCAGCACGCGGCTGCGCGAGGATCCGCAGAGGTCGTCCACCCCCAGGCCGAAGTACGCGGCGGTCTGCTGCATGATGACCTGCGCGGTGATCTCCGGGCCGGCGTCCTCGTCCCCGCCGGGGATCAGGTCCTTGAGGACGATCCCGGCCAACTCCAGGTCCACCGGGGCCCGGTTGAGGTTGGCGAAGGCGGTGACCCGGATCAGGGCGCCCTCCAGCTCCCGGATGTTGCGGGTGATCCGGGAGGCGATGAACTCCAACACGTCGGCGGGAGCGTTGAGTTGTTCCTGGATCGCCTTCTTGCGCAGGATCGCGATCCGGGTCTCCAGCTCCGGCGGGGTGACGTCGGTGATCAGACCCCACTCGAAGCGGTTGCGCAGCCGGTCCTCCAGCGTGGTCAGCAGCTTGGGCGGCCGGTCCGAGGAGAGGACGATCTGCTTGTTCGCGTTGTGCAGGGTGTTGAAGGTGTGGAAGAACTCCTCCTGCGTGGACTCCTTGCTCGCGAGGAACTGGATGTCGTCCACGAGCAGGATGTCCATGTCCCGGTAGCGGCGGCGGAAGGTGTCCGCCTTGCCGTCCCGGATCGAGTTGATGAACTCGTTGGTGAACTCCTCCGAGGACACGTAGCGCACCCGGGTGCCCGGGAAGAGGCTGCGCGAGTAGTGCCCGATGGCGTGCAGCAGGTGGGTCTTGCCCAGCCCGGACTCGCCGTAGATGAAGAGCGGGTTGTACGCCTTGGCCGGGGCCTCGGCGACCGCCACCGCCGCCGCGTGCGCGAAGCGGTTGCTGGCGCCGATCACGAAGGTGTCGAACAGGTACTTGGGGTTCAGCCGGGCGGCCGGCTCGTCCTTGCGGGAGCCGCCGGCCGGGGGAGCGCCGGGCGGGGCGGGCACCCCGGGGACGCCGGGACGCTCGGCGGAGCGCTCCGGGGAGGCCTTCTCCGCGGGACGGCCGCCGGTGGGGCGGGTACCGCCGGCCCGGCGGCCGGCGCCGGCCCGCGGCTGCTCGTTCGGGCCGGGGCCGTAGGCGCCGCCGAAGAGGTCGCCCTGGGTGGTCGCGGGCGGGCCGGGGACGGGCCGCGGCGCCTGGCGGGGCGCGGGCTCCTCCGGGTCGCGGTAGGCGGGCGGCTGCTCCTGGTAGCCCTGCCAGCCCTGGCCGCCGCCGGGGCCGCCGTACGGGGCCTGGCGCGGGTCGTAGCCGCCGGTGTCGTAGCGGGGCCGCTCGTAGTCCTGCTCGTACGGCTGCCCCTGCCCCTGCTCGTAGGGGTGGCCCTGCTCGTACGGCTGGCCGTGTTCGTACGACTGCGGGTAGTCCTGGCCGCCGTAGTCGGGGGCGTCCTCCCCGGCCGGGCCCGGGTAGGGCTCGGCGGGGGACTGGGGGGCGGGTGCGGGGGTGGTCGGCACCGCGTTGGCGTCGACCATCACGGCGATCCGGACCGGGCGGCTGAGCTCACGGCTGAGGGCCTCGGTCAGCTGCGGCAGCAGCCGGCCCTCCAGCACCTGCTTGGCCCGCTCGTTCGGGGTCGCCAGCAGGGCGGTGTCGTGCATCATCCACATCGGCTGGGTGCGCTGCACCCACTGTTTGTCCATCTCCCCGACATCGGGGTCGTTGACCAGCCGCTCGACGACCCTGGCCCAGACCGGGACGAGGTCGCTGTTGACATCAGCCACTGGTGCACGCTTTCCAAGAACAAACCAGACAAGTTCTGCAACGGTAGTCAGCGAACAGGGCGGGATCAAGTCGTTGTCCACAGGCTGTGGGTAAGACGGGCGATCGCGGGCTGGTTTGACCCCCGCGCCCCGTCCCGCGTACCGTAACCAGGTCGAGTTGTCGATGGCCGCTGCCGCATGTCCGCGGGTCCACCCGCTCCATAAGGCGCGCAGCACGGGCGCCGTGGATTGCCTCAGACCCCAGCCGAACTGGGGCGATGGGCCGGATTTCCGAATCAGGGGAGATCACGCGGACGCACGGTGACGGCCAAGCGATTCCCCGTCATCCTACGATTCACCTCAGGAGCCCCCGAGTGAGCAAGCGCACCTTCCAGCCGAACAACCGTCGTCGCGCGAAGACCCACGGCTTCCGGCTGCGTATGCGTACCCGCGCCGGCCGTGCCATCCTGGCCGCCCGCCGTGGCAAGGGCCGCACCAGCCTGTCCGCCTGATCCGCGCCAGAGTCTGTTGTGCTGCCCTCCGAGAATCGGCTGCGGCGGCGCCAGGACTTCGCGACCGCGGTGAAACGCGGTCGTCGGGCCGGCCGGCCCCTTCTGGTCGTCCATCTCAGCAGAGACGGTGACCCGCAGGGGCAGACCGACCGGACCAGCGACTCCCGCCCGCACGTCGCCGAGGGGACTCCTTCGGCGCGTGCGGGTTTCGTCGTGAGCAAGGCCGTTGGCCCGGCGGTCGTCCGCAATCTGGTCAAGCGCCGGTTGCGTCACCTCGTTCGTGATCGTCTGTCCAGGCTGCCCGCCGGTAGCCTGATAGTGGTGCGTGCGCTGCCCCAGGCCGCGACCGCCTCGTACCAGGACCTCGAACGTGACCTGGACGCGGCACTCAAGCGGTTGCTGAGGACGGAGCCCGCCGCCACGGCGCCGACGGGAGCAGGTCGATGAAGTACCTGCTGATGGGTCTGATCAGGGTCTACCAGTGGACCATCAGCCCACTGCTCGGTCCGGTCTGCCGTTATTACCCCTCCTGCTCGCACTACGGCTACGAGGCCGTGAAGGTGCACGGGGCGGTGAAAGGCGGCGGGCTGACCGTGTGGCGCATCCTGCGCTGCAATCCGTGGACGCCCGGCGGGGTCGATCATGTCCCGCCGCGCAAGCATCCGGTGTGGCACCGGCGGTTGCGGGACCGGCTGAAGAGCCGGTCCGCCACCGGAGACCCGGTGACCGCCACCCCCGCCGGTCCGGACCCCGAGGGCCCGGCGACCATTGGTCCCGTGCGGCCAATCCACCTGTCCAAGGAGCCTGACCGGTGACCTTCTCCTTCCTGAATCCCCTGTACACAGCGGTGTCCTGGATCATCGTCCAGTTCCACTCGCTGTACAGCCACATCTTCGACCCGGACGGTGGCTGGGCCTGGGGTCTCGCCATCGCCTCGATGGTGGTCGTCATCCGGATCTGCCTGATCCCGCTCTTCGTGAAGCAGATCAAGGCGACCCGGGCCATGCAGGCGATCCAGCCGAAGATGAAGGCCATCCAGGAGCGCTACAAGAACGACCGGCAGCGCCAGTCCGAAGAGATGATGAAGCTGTACAAGGAGGCGGGTACCAACCCGTTCTCCAGCTGCCTTCCCATCATCGTGCAGGCGCCGTTCTTCACCGCTCTCTACGGCGTGCTCGCCAAGGTCGCCAAGGGCCAGGACATCGGTGTCATCCACGGTGACCTGCTGGTGAGCGCCGGCAAGGCGCACATCTTCGGCGCCCCGCTCTCCGCGACCTTCGTCGGCAGCCCCGAGACCAGCGTCAAGATCGTCACCGCCGTGATGATCATCCTGATGTCGCTGTCGCAGTTCGTCACCCAGCGCCAGCTGATGACCAAGAACGTCGACCTCACGGTGAAGACGCCGTTCATGCAGCAGCAGAAGATGCTGATGTACGTCTTCCCGATCATGTTCGCCGTGATGGGCATCAACTTCCCGGTCGGCGTCCTGGTCTACTGGCTGACCACCAACGTCTGGTCGATGGGCCAGCAGCTGATCGTCATCCACAACAACCCGACCCCGGGCAGCATGGCCTTCCAGGAGCGCCAGGAGCGCCTGAAGAAGGCCGGCCGACTGCGTCCGGACGGTACGGAGATCAAGGGCGCGCTCTGGGGCATGCTGCCCCCGTCCAAGGCGGCCGTGAGCGAGGCGGCCAGCGCCGCCGCGGTGGTCGAGGAGTCGGTGCAGGCGCGCCGCCAGCAGCCCCGTCGGCAGAGCAAGGCCCAGCGCCAGCAGGGCGGCGTCGGACAGCCGACCGTGGAGCCGGGCAAGGACGCCGCGGCCGAGGAGCCCACCGACGCGGCTCCGGCCGACACCGCCCCGGCGGACTCCCCGGCCGATGCCGGTGGCAAGCCGGCGGCCGCCAAGCAGAGCACGGCCAAGCCGGCCGGTACCAAGCAGGGCACCCGGCAGCAGCCGAAGCGCGGTGGCGGCCAGCGGCCGAAGAAGAAGTCCTGACCGGCCCCAAGCCCGTTGTGACAGCCGCGAAGAGCTTCGTTCCCGGCCCGGCAGACGGGCCCATCTCCGAAGGAGTCCATCAGTGACGGAAGGCACCACCTCCGCCGTCGAGGCCGAGACCGCCGCCAGTTCCGACGAGAGCGTCATCTCCCGTCTGGAGCAGGAGGGCGACATCGCGGCGGACTACCTGGAGGGTCTGCTCGACATCGCCGACCTCGACGGTGACATCGACATGGACGTCGAGGGCGACCGCGCCCTGGTCTCCATCGTCAGTGACGGCAACGACCGCGCGCTGCAGCGCCTGGTCGGCCAGGACGGCGAGGTGCTGGAGGCCCTCCAGGAGCTGACCCGGTTGGCTGTCCACCGGGAGACCGGCGAGCGCAGCCGCCTCATGCTGGACATTGCCGGCTTCCGGGCCCGCAAGCGCGAGGAGCTGGCGGTGCTCGGGGCCAAGGCCGCGGAGCAGGCCAAGAGCAGTGGCGAGCAGGTCAAGCTGCGGCCGATGACTCCCTTCGAGCGCAAGGTCGTCCACGACGCGGTCGCCGCGGCCGGCCTGCGCAGCGAGTCCGAGGGCGAAGAGCCCCAGCGGTTCGTGGTCGTGCTGCCGGTCTGAGGCCGACAGGTCGACGACCGGCCGCCGTGGCGGCCGGAGAGCTTCACCGGACGTGACCCCGTCCGCCTCGTGCGGGCGGGGTCGTCGTCCCTTCTGGGATGTTTCACGTGAAACAGTGCGTTGAGCGGGTCGGTGGATCCGGGGATCGGAGAGGTCGAGATGGACACGGAGAACGCGGCTGCCGGCCGGCCGGGGGCGGACGTGGACCCGGCCGCTGAGGGGCGGGCCACCGAGCTGGACCAGCTGTCCGAGGCGCCGGCCGTCGCCCGGGAGGTCTTCGGGGAACGCTACGACGCCGCGGTCCGCTACACGGAGCTGCTGGCCACCGCGGGCGTGCAGCGCGGGCTGATCGGGCCCCGCGAGGTGCCCCGGCTCTGGGACCGCCACGTGCTGAACTGCGCGGTGCTGGCCGAGCTGCTGCCCGCCGGCACCACCCTGTGCGACGTCGGCTCCGGGGCCGGCCTGCCGGGCATCCCGGTGGCGCTGGCCCGTCCGGACGTCTCGGTGACGCTGCTGGAGCCGCTGCTGCGCCGGACCACCTTCCTGGAGGAGGTCGTCCGGGAGCTGGGCCTGGACAACGTCACGGTGCTGCGCGGTCGCGCGGAGGAGATGGTCGGCAAGCTCGCGGTGGACGTGGTGACCGCCCGGGCGGTGGCGCCGCTGGACCGGCTGGCCGGCTGGGGCATGCCGCTGCTGCGCCCGCACGGACAGATGCTGGCGCTCAAGGGCGACAGCGCGGAGCAGGAGCTGGCCGAATCGCGGGCCGGTCTGGCCAGGCTGGGTGCGGTCGAGTGGAGCGTCATCGCGGTCGGCGAGGGCACCCTGGAGACCTCGACCCGGGTGATCCAGGTGAAGGCGGGGGAGAGTCCCGGCGGGGTGAAGGCGGCCACCCGGCGCGCCAAGGCGGCCCGGGCGGGTCGCACCGCGAGCGTCCGGAACGGCGAGCGCGGCCGGGGCGGGCGGCGCCGCAGCCGCTGATCCGGCGCGACGCCGAAGACGTACCGGACACGGGCGGACGGGCCTCCTGCGAGGGAGGATCGTCCGCCCGTCGTCGTTCAGGTGGCGGACGGGCCGCTGTTCCCCCCGGCGTTCGGCCGGGTGGTGCCCCCGGGACACCGGAGTGTCGCAACGTCAGATTTCCGGCATAGCGGGCATGGTGTTTCACGTGAAACGTCGCTCCTTGCTCTCGGGCATCCTCCGCCGTGACCGGGCGGCGACTGTTGCCGCTCCGGTTTCACGTGAAACACTGACCCCCATGCAGGACTCGGAGACCGTCGACCAGATCGATGACACGCCCATCGCACGGGCTGCCCAGGCTGCGGTTCAGGCGATCGGCCGAGCGGGCGAGGGACTGCCCCGGCCCGCCGCCACCCGGGTGATCGTGGTCGCCAACCAGAAGGGTGGGGTGGGCAAGACCACCACCACCGTGAACATGGCCGCCTCGCTCGCCATGCACGGCCTGCGCGTCCTGGTCGTCGACCTCGACCCGCAAGGCAACGCCTCCACGGCGCTCGGCATCGACCACCACGCCGAGGTGCCGTCCATCTACGACGTCCTGGTCGAGGGCAAGCCGCTGGCCGACGTGGTGCAGCCGGTGCACGACGTCGAGGGGCTGTTCTGCGTCCCCGCCACCATCGACCTGGCCGGCGCCGAGATCGAGCTGGTCTCCCTGGTGGCCCGGGAGAGCCGGCTCCAGCGGGCCATCGCCGCCTACGAGCAGCCGCTCGACTACATCCTGATCGACTGTCCGCCATCGCTGGGTCTGCTGACGGTCAACGCCCTGGTCGCCGGCCAGGAGGTGATGATCCCGATCCAGTGCGAGTACTACGCCCTGGAGGGCCTCGGCCAGCTGCTGCGCAACGTCGAGCTGGTGCGCGCGCACCTCAATCCCGCACTGCACGTGTCGACCATCCTGCTCACCATGTACGACGCCCGGACCAGGCTGGCCGCCCAGGTCGCCGAGGAGGTCCGGACCCACTTCCACCAAGAGGTGCTGAGCACGGCGATCCCGCGCTCGGTGCGCATCTCGGAGGCGCCCAGCTACGGGCAGACGGTGCTCACCTACGACCCGGGCTCGACCGGGGCGCTCTCCTACCTGGAGGCCGCCCGCGAGCTCGCGCTGCGTGCGGTGGGCCAGGGCGGCTCGCTGGTGGGTCAGCAGCGGGACGGCCAGCAGGGGCACGGCGCCCCGGTGGCACAGCACGGCACGACGGAGGGTCATCAGTGAGTGCTCGCAGGGTTGGTCTGGGACGAGGGCTGGAGGCGTTGATCCGCCCCGCCGCGCCGGTGGACGGCGGGGCGGAGGCGAAGCCCGCGGCAGCCGCGCCCGCACCGGCCTCGGTGACGCCGCTGCCGAGCGGCCGCGGCACGGTGGCGGCCCGGGCGGCCGCGGAGAAGCGGGCCGAGCAGGCGCAGCCGGCCGGTGCGTACTTCGCCGAGCTGCCGCTGGACGCGATCACCCCGAACCCGCGCCAGCCGCGTGAGGTCTTCGACGAGGACAAGCTGGCCGAGCTGGTCACCTCCATCAAGGAGGTCGGGCTGCTCCAGCCGATCGTGGTGCGCCAGGTCGGTGCGGACAGCTTCGAGCTGATCATGGGCGAGCGCCGCTGGCGCGCCTCCCGGGAGGCCGGGCTGGAGCGGATCCCGGCGATCGTCCGGGCCACCGAGGACGACAAGCTGCTGCTGGACGCCCTCCTGGAGAACCTGCACCGCGCCGAGCTGAACCCGGTGGAGGAGGCGGCCGCCTACGACCAGCTGCTGCGGGACTTCGCCTGCACCCACGAGGAGCTGGCCGACCGGATCGGCCGCTCCCGCACGCACGTCTCCAACACCCTGCGGCTGATGAAGCTCCCGCCGTCCGTCCAGACCCGCCTGGTGGCCGGGACGCTGATGGCTGGACACGCCCGGGCGCTGCTCGGCCTTTCGGGGCCCGAGCAGCAGGAGCGGCTGGCGGCGCGGGTCATCGCCGAGGGCCTCACGGTGCGCAACGTCGAGGAGATCGTCGTGCTGATGCGCTCGGAGGAACCGGAGGAGCCCAAGCGCCAGGCGCCGAAGGCGGGCAAGCTGAACTCCCCGGCCTTCAACGACCTGGCGAGCCGGCTGTCCGACCGCTTCGACACCCGGGTCAAGGTCGAGGTGTCGCAGCGCGGCGGGAAGCTGGGCAAGGGCAAGGTGGTGCTGGAGTTCGGCTCGGTGGAGGACCTGAACCGGATCCTGGACAGCATGGCCCCGGGTGAGGACGGTCTGCGGCTGTCGCAGGGCTGAGCCGGACCGGCCGGCCGAGGGCAACGACCCGATGGGTGCGTGTTCCACGTGAGCGCTGTTTCACGTGAAACATGCACCCTTCGGCGTTCGTGGGGGAATGCTCGACCGTGAGAGGGAGGAGGTGCGGCCATGGGACGGCGGATCGCTCCGCTGACGCTGGACAACCTCGGGGACCTGCCGAACGGCTGTCGCTCCTGCGTGTTCTGGGAGCTGGACCCGGTCAGCGCGAAGGAGGCGGTGGAAGCGGGCAAGCCGGAGCTGGAGAAGGAGGGGTGGATCTCCACGGTGCTGCTGGAGTGGGGCTCCTGCGGGCGGATCGTCTACGTGGACGACCGGCCCGCCGGGTTCGTGCTCTACGCACCGCCCGCCTACGTCCCCCGCTCGCAGTCCTTCCCGACCAGCCCGGTGTCGGCGGACGCCGTTCAGCTGATGGTCAGCCGGGTGCTGCCGGGCTACCAGCGCCAGGGCCTCGGCCGCGTGCTGGTGCAGACGGTGGCCAAGGACCTGATCGGGCGAGGGGTGCGGGCGATCGAGGCCTTCGGCTCGTCCGGGCGGGTGCCGACCAGCTGCGTGCTGCCGGCCGACCATCTGCTCGCGGTCGGCTTCAAGACCGTCCGCCCGCACCAGCGCTACCCGCGGCTGCGTCTGGAGGCGCGGACGACGCTCTCCTGGCGGGGCGATGTGGAGGGGGCGCTGGAGCGGCTGTTGGGCGGTGGGCGCAAGGAGCCCGCGCTGCGGCCGTTCTAGCGGGCGCCTCCGGAGGGCGCCTCCGTAGGGCGTCGCCGCGGGTGTCGCGAGGGGTGTTTGGAGGGCCCGGAAACGACGGCGGCGGGGGGGCCCCCCCCGGGGGGCCCCCCCCCCCGGCGGGGGGCGGCCCGCAGAACCAAATTTAAAAAGCCCCCGAGCCCCCCCC
>NZ_JBHXTL010000221.1:0-9232 GCF_042677365.1 Kitasatospora sp. NPDC127116 | reverse complement strand
GGACCTGCTGACGCAGCTGGCGGTCTGCGCCCAGGGCTATCTGGCGATGGACGTGGTGCGCCGCAACAACGACGAGCTGATCAAGGGCGTCGACCGGGCCGCGACGACCACGGTGTCGGCGCCCCGCTGACCACCGCGCAGGGCATGGCCCTGTTCGACGTCGCCGGCACCGTGCCCCGCGCGCACCTGGTCACCTCCAACCTCGACGTGACCGCGCTGCGCAACGACCCGGCGGGACCGCCGCCGGTGCTGCGCTCGCTGGCCGGCGCCGCGCTGCGCCGGGCCAGCGACGCCCCGACCGCCGCGAGCCTCACCCAGCGGCTCGCCGGGGTGCGGCCGGACGGCCGGCTCCCGCTGCTGGTCGACCTGGTCCGGGAGCAGACCGCCCTGGTGCTCGGCCACGCCTCCCCGGACGCCGTCGCGGCCGGCCGCGCCTTCAAGGAGGCCGGCTTCGACTCGCTGACCTCGGTGGAACTGCGCAACCGGATGCAGGCCGCCACCGGCCTGCGGCTGCCCGCCACCCTGGTCTTCGACCACCCGAGCCCGGCCGCGCTCGCCGAGTACCTGCTCGGCGAACTGCTCGGCGGCCGTGACCTGCCCGCGCCCGTCCGGGCCGCCGCGACGGCCACCGACCAGGACCCGGTCGTGATCGTCGGGATGAGCTGCCGCCTGCCCGGCGGCGCCGACAGCCCGGAGCGGCTGTGGCGGCTGCTCGCCGAGGGCGGCGACGGCATGACCGACTTCCCCGCCGACCGCGGCTGGGAGGCCGAGGTCGCGGACGCGCCGTACGCGCTGCGCGGCGGCTTCCTCGCCGACGCCACCGGCTTCGACGCCACCCTGTTCGGGATCTCCCCGCGCGAGGCGCTGGCGATGGACCCGCAGCAGCGGCTCTCGCTGGAGGCCGCCTGGGAGGCCTTCGAGGACGCCGGCATCGACCCGACCGCGGTGCGCGGCGAGCAGGTGGGCGTCTTCCTCGGCGCCGGCACGTCGTACTACGGGATCGGCACCGACCTCTCCACCACCGCCGAGGGGCACGTCCTCGCCGGCACCTCGAACAGCGTGATCTCCGGCCGGGTGTCGTACACCTTCGGCCTGGAGGGCCCCGCCCTCACGGTGGACACCGCCTGCTCCTCCTCGCTGGTGGCCCTGCACCTCGCGGCCCAGGCGCTGCGCGGCGGCGAGTGCGCGATGGCGCTGGCCGGCGGTGTCACGGTGCTGGCCGGACCGGAGATCTTCGCCGAGTTCAGCCGGCAGGGCGGCGTCGCCGCGGACGGCCGCTGCAAGCCGTTCTCCGCCGAGGCGGACGGCACCGGCTGGTCCGAGGGCGTGGGCGTGCTGGTGCTGGAGCGGCTCTCCGACGCGCGCCGCAACGGCCACCAGGTGCTCGCCGTGGTGCGCGGCAGCGCGATCAACCAGGACGGCGCCTCCAACGGCCTCACCGCCCCCAACGGGCCCTCGCAGGAGCGGGTGATCCGGCAGGCGCTGGCCAACGCGGGGCTGACCGTCTCGGACGTGGACGCCGTCGAGGCGCACGGCACCGGCACCCGGCTCGGCGACCCGATCGAGGCCCAGGCGCTGCTGGCCACCTACGGCCGGGACCGCGGCGGCGAGCCGCTCTGGCTCGGCTCGATCAAGTCCAACATCGGCCACACCCAGGCCGCCGCCGGCGTCGCGGGCGTCATCAAGATGGTGCAGGCGATGCGGCACGGGACGCTCCCGGCCACCCTGCACGTCGCCGCGCCGAGCGGTCACGTGGACTGGGCGGCGGGCGCCGTGGAACTGCTGGCCGAGGCGCGCCCCTGGCCGGCCGTGGACCGGCCGCGCCGCGCGGGCGTGTCCTCCTTCGGCATGAGCGGCACCAACGCCCACGTCATCCTGGAGGCCGCCCCGGTCGTCACCGGGACCGCCGCGGCCCCGGAGAACGGCTCCGGAGTCCTCCCGTGGTTCCTGTCGGCCCGCACCCGGGCCGCACTGGCGGCGCAGGCCGCGCGGCTGCGCGAGTTCGCGGCCGGACACGGCGAGCTCACCCCGGCGGAGATCGGCCGGGCACTGCTGTCCCGCGCCGACCTGGAGCACCGCGCGGTGCTGCTCGGCGCCGACCGGACCGACCTGCTGGACGGGCTGGCGGCACTCGCCGAGGGCACGGCCCGGGCCGGGGTGGTCACCGGAGTCGCCGAGGAGCGCGACGGCCGTTCGGTGGCCTTCGTCTTCCCGGGCCAGGGCTCCCAGTGGGTCGGCATGGCGCGGGAACTCGCCGACTGGTCACCGGTGTTCGCTTCCCGGCTGGCCGCGTGCGAGGCGGCGCTGGCGCCGTACACGGACTGGTCGCTGACCGAGGTGCTGCGCGAGGGTGCGGACCTGTCCCGGGTGGACGTGGTCCAGCCGGTGCTGTGGGCCGTGATGGTGTCGCTGGCCGAGGTCTGGCGGGCGCACGGTGTGGAGCCGTCGGCCGTGATCGGCCACTCGCAGGGCGAGATCGCCGCGGCCGTGGTCGCCGGTGCGCTGTCCGTCGAGGACGGCGCCAAGGTGGTCGCGCTGCGCAGCCGGGCGCTGATCGAACTCGCCGGTGACGGCGGGATGGTGTCCGTCGCCGCGGGCAGCGCGGTGGTCGAGGAACTGATCGCCGCCTTCGACGGCCGGATCTCGGTGGCCGCGTTCAACGGGCCGTCGTCGACGGTGGTCTCGGGCGAGCCGGACGCGCTGGACGCGCTGATGGCGCTCTGCGAGGAGAACGGGGTGCGGGCCCGCCGGATCCCGGTGGACTACGCCTCGCACTCCGCCCAGGTGGAGCGGGTCCGCGAACGGGTCCTGACGGAGCTGGCCGGGATCAGCCCGACCACCTCCCGCGTCCCGCTCTACTCGACGCTGACCGGCGAGCCGATCGACACCGCGCGGATGGACGCCGGGTACTGGTACGACAACCTCCGCTCCACCGTCCTGTTCGAGCAGGCCACCCGTGCCCTGCTCGCCGACGGCCGCTCGGTGTTCGTCGAGTGCAGCCCCCACCCCGTGGTCTCGGTCGCCCTCCAGGAGACCGCCGAGGACGCCGGCACCGCGCTCACCGCGGTCGGCACCCTGCGGCGCGACGACGGCGGCGCGGAGCGCTTCCTGACCGTCCTCGCCGAACTCTGGACGGCCGGCGTGCCGGTGGACGCCGCCGGAGTGCTGCCGCCCGCCCGCCGCGTCGCCCTGCCCGGCTACGCCTTCCAGCGCGAGTACTACTGGCCCAAGCCCCTCGCGGCGCACGACGCCGCCGCCGTCGGCCAGGTGACGGCCGGCCACCCGCTGCTGCGGGCCGCCGTCCCGCTCGCCCACGACGGCGTCGTCCTGACCGGACGGCTGTCCACGACCGGCCACCCGTGGCTGGCCGACCACACCGTGCTCGGCCGCACCCTGGTGCCCGGCGCGGCCTTCGTGGAGATGGCCCTGCGGGCCGGCGAACAGGCCGGCAGCGCCCTGCTGCGGGAACTGGTGCTCCAGGCCCCGCTGGTGCTGACCGCGGCCGACGCGGTGGCCGTCCAGGTCGCCGTCGGCCCGGCGGACGGCGCGGGCGACCGCACCGTGGAGGTCTCCTCCCGGTCCGGCGAGGACGCGCCGTGGACCTGCCACGCCACCGGTCTGCTCGGCGCGCACGCGCCCGCCGCCGGCTTCGACCACGCCCAGTGGCCGCCCCACGGCGCCCGGCCCGTCGACCTGGCCGGCTTCTACCAGGCGCTCACCGAGGCCGGCTACGGCTACGGCCCCGCCTTCCAGGGCCTGCGCGCCGCCTGGCGCGACGGCAGCACCGTCTACGCCGAGGTCGCCCTGCCCCAGGACGTCCAGGCCGACGGCTACGGCGTGCACCCCGCACTCCTGGACGCCGCCCTGCACGCCGCCGCCCTCGACGCCGAGGCCGGAACCAGGCTGCCCTTCGCCTGGACCGGCGTCTCGCTCCAGGCCGTCGGCGCCACCACGCTGCGGGTCGCCCTGACCCGCGGCCCCGGCGGAACCACCGTGCGGGCCGCCGACCCCACCGGCGCACCCGTGTTCACCGTCGACGCGCTGGCCGCCCGGGAGATCACCCCCGAGGCCCTGGACGGCGGCGCCGCGCGCGGCGTCCACGACGCCCTGTTCGCCCTGGACTGGGTGCCCGCGACCGACCCGACCGCCACCCCCGACACCACCGGCTGGGCGGTGCTCGGCGCCGACGACGCCGGACTGCCGCGGGCCGTCCGCCACCCGGACCTCGCCGCGCTGACCGCCGCCCTCGACGCGGGCGCGCCCACCCCGGCCGTCGTCGTCCTGCCGGTCCCGTCCGGCGACGACGCGCGGGCCGTGCTGGCCACCACCTCCGCCGTCCTCGGCCTGCTGCGCGACTGGCTCGCCGAGGAACGGCTCGGCGCCTCCCGGCTGGTGCTGCTCACCCGCGGTGCCGTCGGCACGGACGCCGACCTCGCGGGCGCCGCCGTGCACGGCCTGGTCGCCTCGGCCCAGGCCGAGCACCCCGGCAGCTTCGTCCTGGTCGACCGCGACCCGGCCGGGGACGGCGGCCCCTGGCCGTCCGCCGTGGACACCGAGCCCCGCACCGCGCTGCGCGACGGCACCGTGCTGCTCCCGCGCCTGGTCCGCACCCCGGCCGCGGACACGCCCGCGCTGCCCGAGTCGGTGCTGATCACCGGCGGCACCGGAACACTGGGCGGCCTGGTCGCCCGACACCTGGCCGCCCGGCACGGGGTGCGCCGGCTGGTGCTGCTCGGCCGTCGGGGCGCCGACGCCCCCGGCGCCGCCGAACTGGTCGACGAGCTGCGGGCACTGGGCGCCGACGCGACGGTCGTCGCCTGCGACGCCGCCGACCGCGACGCACTCGCCGCCGTGCTGGCCGAACACCCGGTCACGGGCATCGTCCACGCCGCCGGCGTGATCGACGACGGCACCGTCGGCTCGTACGACGACGCCCGGCTGGCCGGCGTGCTGCGACCCAAGGTGGACGCGGCGCTCAACCTGCACGAGCTGACCGCCGACCGCGAACTCGGCCTGTTCGTCCTGTTCTCCTCCGCCGCCGGCACCTTCGGCCCGGAGGGCCAGGCGGCCTACGCGGCGGCGAACGCGGCCCTGGACGCGCTGGCCGCCCGCCGCGCCGCCGCGGGCCTCGCGGCGGTCTCGCTCGGCTGGGGCCTGTGGGCCGGCGCCAGCGGGATGACCGGCCACCTCTCCACCGAGCAGGTCGCCCGGGCCTCCCGCACCGCGGAGTCGCTCGGCGACGCCGACGGACTCGCCCTGTTCGACGCGGCCGTCGGCTCCGCCCGCCCGCACCTGCTGCCGATCCGGCTGCGCTCGGCCGTCGGCCCGGACGGCGAGGTGCCGCCGCTGCTGCGCGCACTGGTCCGCCCGGCCCCGCGGCGCGCCGCCGCCGCCGAGACCGCCACCGGCTCGCTCGCGCACCGGCTGACCGGGCTCACCGAGGCCGAGCAGGCCCGGACGGTCGGGGAACTGCTCGCCACCGAGGTCGCCGCCGTCCTCGGCCACGCGAGCGCGGCCGCCGTCGAGCCCGGCCGGGCCTTCAAGGACCTCGGCTTCGACTCGCTGCTCGCGGTCCGGCTGCGCAACCGGCTCCAGGAGGTCACCGGGCTGCGGCTGCCCGCCACCCTGGTGTTCGACCACCCAACCCCGGCCGTGCTGGCCGAGTTCGTCCGCGCCGAGCTGCTCGGCCGGCGCCCGGCCGCCCCGGCCGCCACCGCGCCCGCCGCCACGACCGCCGCCCCGGACGAGCCGATCGCGATCGTCGGCATGAGCTGCCGCTACCCCGGCGGCGTCACCGACCCGGACCGGCTGTGGGAGCTGCTGGCCTCCGGCGGGGACGGCATCACCGCCTTCCCGACCGACCGCGGCTGGGACGTCGGCGCCGTGTACGCCGGCGAGAGCGCGGGCGCCGCGACCGTCTTCGAGGGCGGCTTCCTGCACGACGCCGCCCGGTTCGACGCCGGCCTGTTCGGGATCTCCCCGCGCGAGGCGCTGGCGATGGACCCGCAGCAGCGGCTGCTGCTGGAGGCCTCCTGGGAGGCCTTCGAGAGCGCCGGCCTGGACCCGACCGCGCTGCGCGGCAGCCGGACCGGTGTCTACGCCGGACTGATGTACCACGACTACGCGACCGGCGGCGGAGCCGTCCCGGACGAGGTCCAGGGCTTCCTCGGCACCGGCAACGCGGGCAGCGTCGCCTCCGGCCGGGTCTCCTACACCTTCGGTCTGGAGGGCCCGGCGGTCACCGTGGACACCGCGTGCTCCTCCTCCCTGGTCGCCATGCACCAGGCGGCCCAGGCGCTGCGCTCCGGAGACTGCGACCTGGCGCTGGCCGGCGGTGTCACCGTGCTCGCCACGCCCTCGGTGTTCACCGAGTTCAGCCGCCAGGGCGGGCTGGCCGCCGACGGGCGCTGCAAGGCCTTCTCGGCCGCCGCCGACGGCAGCGGCTGGTCGGAGGGCGTGGGCCTGCTGGTGCTGGAGCGGCTCTCCGACGCGCGCCGCAACGGGCACCGGGTGCTGGCGGTGGTGCGGGGCACCGCCGTCAACCAGGACGGTGCGTCGAACGGTCTGACGGCGCCGAACGGTCCGTCGCAGGAGCGGGTGATCCGGCAGGCGCTGGCCAACGCCGGGCTGTCGGCCGCCGAGGTCGACGCGGTGGAGGCGCACGGCACGGGCACCAAGCTGGGCGACCCGATCGAGGCCCAGGCGCTGCTGGCCACCTACGGTCAGGACCGGTTCGCGGACCGGCCGCTGTGGCTGGGCTCGATCAAGTCGAACATCGGGCACACCCAGGCCGCGGCCGGTGTGGCGGGTGTGATCAAGATGGTGCTGGCGATGCGGCACGAGGTACTGCCGGCGACCCTGCACGTGGACGCGCCGTCCCCGCACGTGGACTGGTCGGCCGGTGCGGTGGAGCTGCTCACCGAGGCCCGGCCGTGGCCCGAGGCGGACCGGCCGCGCCGCGCGGGTATTTCCTCCTTCGGGATCAGCGGCACCAACGCCCATGTGATCCTCGAATCCGCGCCCGCGACGGCGGCCGAGGAGCCCGCCGTTCCGGGCGCGGGCCCGGTGCCGTGGCTGCTGTCGGGCCGGACGCCGGCGGCGCTGGGTGCGCAGGCGGAGCGGCTGCGGGAGTTCGCGCTGGGGCGTCCGGAGTCGTCGGTGGCGGATGTGGCGTCCGCGCTGCTGTCGCGGGCGGGTCTGGAGCACCGTGCGGTGGTGCTGGGTGCGGAGCGGGAGGCGCTGCTGGACGGGCTCGCGGTGCTCGGTGGCGAGGGTGTGGTCCGGGGTCGGGTCGTCCCGGGTGACGTGGTGTTCGTGTTCCCGGGTCAGGGTTCGCAGTGGGTGGGCATGGCGTGGGAACTCGCCGAGGCCTCACCGGTGTTCGCTTCCCGGCTGGCGCAGTGTGAGGCGGCGTTGGCGCCGTTCACGGACTGGTCGCTGACCGAGGTGCTGCGTTCGGGCGCGGACTTGGACCGGGTGGACGTGGTCCAGCCGGTGCTGTGGGCCGTGATGGTGTCGCTGGCGGAGGTGTGGCGGGCGCACGGTGTGGAGCCGTCGGCCGTGATCGGTCACTCGCAGGGCGAGATCGCCGCGGCCGTGGTGGCGGGTGCGCTGTCCGTCGAGGACGGTGCCAAGGTGGTCGCGCTGCGCAGCCGGGCCATCGTCGAACTCGCCGGTGGCGGCGGCATGGTGTCGCTGGCGGTCGGCCAGGAGACCGCCGAGGGGCTGATCGCGGGCTTCGACGGCCGGATCTCGGTGGCCGCGTTCAACGGGCCGTCGTCGACGGTGGTCTCGGGCGAGCCGGAGGCGCTGGACGGGCTGATGGCGCTCTGCGAGGAGCGGGAGGTGCGGGCCCGCCGGATCCCGGTGGACTACGCCTCGCACTCCGCCCAGGTCGACCGGCTGCGCGGGCGCATCCTGGACGACCTGGCCGGGATCAGCCCGACCACGTCCGTGGTGCCGCTCTACTCGACGCTGACCGGTACGCCGATCGACACGGCGCGGATGGACGCCGGGTACTGGTTCGACAACCTGCGTTCCCCGGTGCGCTTCGAGGAAGCGACGCGGGCGCTGCTGGCCGGTGGCCGGTCGGTGTTCGTGGAGTGCAGCCCGCACCCGGTGCTGACGGTCGGCGTGCAGGAGACCGCCGACGCGGTCGAGGCCGAGGCGGCCGTGCTGGGCACGCTGCGGCGAGGCCAGGGCGGCCCCGAGCAGGTGCTGCTGGCGCTGGCGGAGGCCTGGACCGCGGGTGCGCCCGTCGACTTCACCACGCTGCTGCCCGCCGGCCGCCGGATCGAGCTGCCGACCTACGCCTTCCAGCGCGAGCACTACTGGCTGGAGGCGGCCGCCCCGGCGGCCGAGGGCGACCCGACCGAGGCCCGGTTCTGGGACGCCGTCGAGCGCGGGGACCTGGCCGAGCTGTCGGAGTCCCTGGAGCTGGACGAGGACGGCGCGCTGCGCTCGCTGCTGCCGGTGCTGTCCTCGTGGCGGCAGCGGCGCCGGGTGGATTCGGTGGTGGACTCGTGGCGGTACCGGGTGACGTGGAAGCCGTTGGCCGGTTCGGCGGAGGGGCGGCTGTCCGGTCGTTGGCTGCTGGTGACGGGTGAGGGTGCTGGTGCGGGTACGTCGGTGGAGGGCGTGGAGAGCGCGCTGCTGGCCGCCGGTGCGGAGGTCGTTCCGCTGGCCGTCGACGGCGCCGGCCGGGACGAACTGGCCGACCGGATGCGCGAGTTGAACGCCGGTGGCGAGTTCGCGGGAGTGGTCTCGCTGCTCGCCGTCGAGGAGCCGCAGGACGAGGGCACCCCGGTGTCGACCGGTGCGCCGGCCACCCTGGCGCTGTTGCGGGCGCTCGGTGACGCGGGCGTGCGCGCCAAGCTGTGGTCGGTGACGTCCGGTGCGGTGTCGGTGGGCCGGGCGGACCGGTTGGTGAGTCCGTGGCAGGCGCAGGTGTGGGGTCTTGGCCGGGTGGCGGCGCTGGAACTGCCGGATGTGTGGGGCGGGTTGGTCGACCTTCCGCCGGTGGTGGACGAGCGGGTCGGTCGTCGGCTGGTGGCGGTGCTGGGCGGTGCCGAGGACCAGGTGGCGGTGCGCTCTTCGGGCGTCTACGGCCGCAGGTTCGTCCGGGCCGTCCAGCCGACCGGCCGGGTCGACGGGTGGGCGCCGTCCGGGACGGTGCTGGTGACCGGTGGGCTGGGGGCGCTGGGTGCGTCGGTGGCTCGTTGGCTGGCCGGGC
>NZ_JBHXTL010000220.1:0-9403 GCF_042677365.1 Kitasatospora sp. NPDC127116 | reverse complement strand
ACGGCTCACCCCCGCGGCCCGCCGCGCGGCGGGGGCGGCGGGCCCCCCCCCCCCCCCGGCGCCCCCCCGGCCGTGCTCAGTCCAGGCCCCGGGCCTCGCGGAAGCGGACCGTGAGGGCGTCCGGGGCGATGAGCGGGGCCGGGTAGTCGGGGGCGGGGTCGAGCAGCCAGGGGCGGTGGACGGCGGCCCCCGGCAGGTGGGCGAGTTCGGGCACCCAGCGCCGCACGTACGTCCCGTCCGGGTCGTACCGGTCGGCCTGGCGCAGCGGGTTGAGCACCCGGTTGGGGCGGGTGTCGGTGCCGGTGCCCGCGACCCACTGCCAGTTGAGCTGGTTGTCGGCCACGTCGCCGTCGACCAGCAGCGACAGGAAGTGGGCGGCGCCGATCCGCCAGTCCAGGTACAGGCACTTGGCGAGGAAGCCCGCCGTCAGCAGACGGGCCCGGTTGTGCATCCAGCCCTCCTCGGCGAGCTGGCGCATTCCGGCGTCGACGATCGGGTAGCCGGTGCGGCCCTGCCGCCAGGCCTCGGCCTCGCGCTCGTCCCGGTGCCAGCGGTCGTCCCTGGTGCGGTAGTCCCGGTGCGCGGCGTCGGGGCGGGCGGCGAGGACCTGGTGGTGGAAGTCGCGCCAGGCGAGCTGCCGGACGAAGGCCTGCGCCCCCTCGCCGTCGTGCCGCAGGGCGCGTTCGACGAGTTCGGTCGGGGACAGGCAGCCGAAGTGCAGGTACGGGGAGAGCCGGGAGGTGGCGTCGGCGGCGAGGTCGTCGTGCACCCGGGCGTAGGCGTCGACGTCCCAGCGCCGCCACCGCTCCCTGGCCGCGCTCTCGCCCCCGGGTGGCAGGGCGGGCGAGAGCGGTCCGGTGAGCAGCAGGTTCTCGCTGCCGATGCCGCCCGGGGTGTCGAGCGCCCGGGGCGCGCCGAGCACCGTGCGGCGGGGCGCCTGCTGCCAGGCGCGGTGGTACGGGGTGAAGACCGCGTAGTGGTCCCGGCCGGCCGGGGTGATCCGGCCCGCGGGGACGACCGTCACCGAGGCGTCGTGGACGTGCAGGCGGTCGCCGAACACCTCGCGCAGCCGGGCCTCCCGCCGGTGCGCGAAGGCGCTGACGCCCGCGGCGATGTGCACGGTGACCGGAGCGGGAACGCCACCGGCATCACCCTTGGCCGCACCTTCGGCCTCGGCTTCGGCCTCGACGGCGACCCGGGCGGTCTGCTCGGCGGGTTCGCCGCGGCGCACGATCAGCCGGGAGCCGATCCGGCGCAGCGAGGCGTCCAGGTCGGCGAGGCAGTCGGCCAGGAACGCCTGCCGGTTGGGCGCGGCGAAGCCGGCGTCCTCGACGGCCGGGTCCAGGACGAACAGCGGGACGACCCGGTCGGCCGCGGACCGGGCGGCGTGCAGCACGGGGTTGTCGTGCAGCCGCAGGTCCTGGGTGAACAGGGCGATCGATACGGTCACGGGCGGGGCCTCACAGGTGGTGCCGTCGGGTGTTCTGATTGCTTCTACCGCTTCAGCTGCTTCTCCCCGGATGTTCGGAGCCGCCCGCGGCGCGGATTGGTCCCAACGGCCCCGCGGGTCCGGTCGGCGGGCCCGTGTTCCGCCGGTGGCGCCTCGACGGCGGGTCGTGAGCCGGCAGCGGTGCTGGGTGCGTCGTGCGGCAGCGGTGCGTGGTGCGGCAGCGGTGCGTGGTGCGGCCGGGGCGTCGCGTGAGAGGCTCGCTCCATGGAACAGCGTGTACTCGGCCGTACCGGCCGCCCCGTCTCGATCGTCGGACTCGGTACCTGGCAGCTCGGCGCGGACTGGGGGGACGTCCGCGAGGAGGACGCCCTGGCCGTGCTGGAGGCCTCGGTGGAGGCCGGCGTCACCCTCTTCGACACCGCCGACGTCTACGGCGACGGCCGCAGCGAGCGGCTGATCGGCCGCTTCCTGAAGGACCGCCCGGACGCCGAGGTGTTCGTCGCCACCAAGTTCGGCCGCCGGGTCGAGCAGCGGCCCGAGCACTACAACCTCGCCAACTTCCGTGCCTGGGCCGACCGTTCGCGGGACAACCTGGGGGTCGAGCGGCTGGACCTGGTGCAGCTGCACTGCCCGCCGACGCCGGTCTACTCCTCGGACGAGGTCTTCGACGCCCTGGACACCCTGGTGGAGGAGGGCCGGATCGCCGCCTACGGGGTGAGCGTGGAGACCTGCGCCGAGGCGCTGACGGCCATCGCCCGCCCGAACGTCGCGAGCGTCCAGATCATCCTGAACGCGTTCCGGCTCAAGCCGCTGGAGCAGGTGCTGCCCGCCGCCGAGGCGGCCGGCGTGGGAATCCTCGCCCGGGTGCCGCTGGCCTCGGGCCTGCTGTCGGGCCGGTACGACGAACACACCGTCTTCGGCGCGGACGACCACCGCACCTACAACCGCCACGGCGAGTCCTTCGACCAGGGGGAGACCTTCTCCGGGGTGGACTTCGCGATGGGCGTCGAGGCGGCGGTGGAGTTCGCCGCACTCGCACCCGAGGGCGCGAGCGCGGCGCAGACGGCGCTGCGGTGGGTCACCCAGCAGCCGGGGGTGACGACGGTGATCCCCGGTGCCCGCAACGTGGCGCAGGCCCGGGCCAACGCGGCCGCCGCCGGGCTGCCCCCGCTGCCGTCGGCCACCCTGGCCGCCGTGCGCGAGCTGTACGACCGGCGGATCCGGGCGCAGGTCCACGCCCGCTGGTGACGGCGGGCGGCCGGTAACGGCCCGTGGCCCTCACGACGAGCGTCCGGGCGGGGCCGCGCCGTGGGCCCGCCGGTGCGAGCGCCGACCGGCCTCGCGGCCCGCGGGCTTCCGGTGGCAGGCGTGCGGACCGTCCGGCCCGGGAGCGTGCCGAGCGTGCCGGGAGCCCGCACGGGCCGCGGGGGACGCGGGGGTGTCGCGGGCCGGCTTCGGCCGTCGGCGGTTCAGGTGGTGGCTGCCCCAGGCGAACGCGCCGATGAGCAGCGCGGCGAGGGCCAGGGCGGGCACGGCGACGGCGTACAGGGCGGGGCCGTCGGGTGTGGCCGGGAACGGTGGGCTGGTCATGGTCCTCTCCTCTCCTCGCGTTCCGGCGGCGGGCCCGGACCCGAGGGGGAGGTGACCGGCGGGCCGGGTCCGTCGCGTGACGCCCGCCTACCCCGCGCGCCGGGAGACATGCCCGGTCCGGTGGCGGCCCCGGCTCCGGTGGCGGCCCTGGTGATGGGGCGGGTCAGGAGAGCAGGCGGGCGAGGGCGGCGTCGAGGTCCAGGTGCTCGGCCTCGGCGCCGGCCGGCACCAGGCGGAAGGAGTCGAGGAGGAACGCCGTCACGACGGCCGCCGGAACACTGATGACGGCCCGCGCGGCCGGAGAGCGCAGGGTGATCAGCACGCGGTCCTCCGGCCCGGGTGCGACGGTCACGTCCCCGAGGCCGGCCGGGCCGTGCCGGCCCCGGTCCAGCAACTCGCGCGCGAAGGTCCACTGCGCCGCGTCGTCGTCGCCGAGCGGCGGGAACGCCAGGCACACCGCGTACGGCGACGCCGTGTCGAACCGCAGCTGCGCCTCCACGGCCACGTCGGGAAACGGGCCCTCGGGCAGGGTGACGGCGGTGGACCAGGAGGTGGCGACAGTCATGCGACGAACTCCCATTCTGGCGATGGCACCCGGTTTCCCCCGGCCGTGACGGCCGGTGGTGGCAGCGCTCGGTTACCCGCGCGCCCGGGGTGCATTCCTCGTCTCTCAACGCAACCGCGTCGCCCGGCGTGATCCCCCACCCGGGTGGTTTCCCGGTCGGGGGAACGGGGCAGCCGCCCACCGCTCCGGGCCCATACAGCGAAGCCCCGCCCCGGCGCACGGTCGCGGGGGCGGGGCGGGGCGGGGCGGGGTTCGCGGGTCACCGGGTGATCACCGCGTGATCGTGCGGAGCCTCACGGCGCCACGGTGTCCGCCGCGGGCGGCTCCGGCTCCTCTTCCTCGTCCGGCTTCGCCTTCCGCCGCACGTCGGCCGGGGTGGGCGCACTGATGGATCGCTCCTCGGCGGAGCGCTCCCGGGCTCCGGTCCGGCCCTCGGCCTTCGCCCGGACGTCCGCCGGGGTCGGGGACGTGATCGCGCGTTCCTCGGCGGACCGTTCCTGCGTCGCCTCGTCCGGATGCGTTCCGTGGTCGTCGCGTGTGGTCATGGGCTCGTTCCCCTTTCCGGGTCCTGGGCTTCGACGGATGGGATACCGGGCGGCTGCCCGGATGTCCGGGTCCGAACCGGATTCCGGACCGCGAGTACGGGGCCGGGTGGTCCGGTCCGGCTCGGCGCCGGTTCCGTCAGCCCTCGGTCGTCGGCCCTCCGACCGTAACCCCGGGCCGGAGCCCGCGCTGCCGGACGCAGGGGGGCGATGCCACACGGTGCGGTCACGGTCCGAACCGGTGGCGAGGACCTCTCGCCGGCTGTCGATTCCTCGGTCGACGAGGGCACGAGTCGGCGGTGGGGGCAGGACTACTCGCTCCGGTCGCTCTGGTCGCCGCGGTCCGGGGCGCGGGTTCCGCGCCGGTGCCGGCGCAGGTACCAGACGGCGAGGGCGATGACGACGCCCGCGGCGATCGCGAGGGCGAGGACCCGGCCGACGGTGCTCTCGACCCGGGTGTAGGCGGCTCCGGCGAAGTAGCCGAGCAGGGTGAACCCGACGCCCCAGAGGACGCCGCCGAGGGCGTTGTACAGGAGGAAGCGGCGGTAGGGCATGCGGGACATGCCGGCCAGCGTGGGCACCATGGCGCGGAAGAAGGCGACGAAGCGGCCGAAGAAGACGGCGGCCGGCCCGCGGTGGCGGATCAGCTCCTGGGCCCGGTCGACCCGGGTCGCATGGCGCCGCATCGGGCGGGTGTCGAGGATCCTCGGGCCGATGTGGCGGCCGATCTCGTAGCCGGCGGTGTCGCCGAGGACGGCCGCGCAGACCACGAACAGGACGAGCCAGCCGAGCGAGAGCCGGCCCTGGTGGGCGAGGAACCCGCCGAGGACGGCCGCGGTCTCGCCGGGGACGACGAAGCTGAAGAAGAGGGCGTCCTCGACGAGCACGAGGCCCGCGACCACCGCGTACCCGACCGGACCGGACAGTCCGCTCAGCCAGGCGGTGATCGAGTGCATCAGCCACCCCGTTCCGGACCGGCGCCCCTCTCCGCCTCAATGTAACGCTCGGCGCCCCCGGCGACCCGGCGGTCCGGAAGGCGACGGACCCCGGCCCCAGGCCCTCGGGTCAGGTCAGGACCAGCGAGCGCAGCAGGTCGAGCTCGTCGAAGCCGAACCCGGCGAGGACGGCGGCGAGTTCGCAGGCGCCGGGGGCGAGCAGATCGACGATGGCCAGGACGTCCCGGCCGCCGGCGCGGTCGAGTTCCTCCAGCGCGCGGGGCAGGTTGCGGCGCCACAGCACGGCCGGCGCGGGCGGGCCGACGGTGCCGCGGTCGCGGTGGAGGGTGCCCTCCGGGGACACCCACAGGGGCGGGGCGTCGGCCGTGCGCGGGCCGAGTGCGGTGCGGTCGATGGTGGACGTGGCGGGGCGGTGCAGCAGGAGGCGGTGGTCCATCGGGCGGAACCCGTGGGCGAGGAACGCCCGGGTGGTGACCGGTCGGCGGTGGAGCGGCAGGCCGGGCAGGTGGGGCGGCCAGGGCGAAGGGTCGGTGAAGGCGGTGACGGCGGTCAGGCCGCCGCTCCGCGCCAGGACGGTCCGGACGAGGACCTCGGCCGCGTCCGCGGCCTCGCGGCAGTGCAGCCAGGCCACCCCGCCGGTGAGTCGGCCGGCCGTCGTCCGGCGGTGCACGGCCATCGCGCCCTGGAGCCGGCCGTCCCTGTCGTGGAGGACGAGGACCGTCCGGTCGGGCCGGCGGTCCCAGGCGACGGGTGCCGCCGCCGGGAAGGGCACGGCGGGCCGGTCGGCCGCGATCAGCCGGACCACCTGGGCCTGGTCCTCGTGGGTCGCGGGCCGGACCCGCAGCGCCCGTCCCGCCCTGTCGGACACCCTCGTCGGGCCCCTGTCCACGTCCACGTCCATGTACCCGTCCATGTCCTCGTCCCGGCCGACCGCCGGCACGGTGGGTTCGGTGCCGACCGGGCCCCGGATGGGCCAGGGCACTCGGAGTCACCCGAACGGGTGACATTCGGCGGCAGAGGGACATCCAGCGGTCGAGGGACATTCGGCGGCCGGGGGACGGTCGCGCGGATCACCCGGTGACGGTCCGCTCCAGGAGGTCGAGGGCGCTCGCCAGGCTCTGCGGGCCCGCGGTGCCGCCCGGGGCGCCGGAGCGGCCCCAGCCGGGGCCGGTGGCCAGCACCAGGGCCCGGCCGCGGGAGCCGCGTGCGCCCCACGTGGAGTCGGCCACCCGCCGGACCAGCTCGTGGTCGGCGGTGGGCGGGAGCTGCGACCAGAGCATCACGGCGCCGGGGCCGATCCGGTGCACCGCGTCCAGCAGCGCCCTGGGCGGGACGGCCGCACCCAGCATCCGGAACGGCAGCGCACGCTCGCCCAGGCCCGCCGCGGCCGCCTCCAGCGCCAGGCTGTGCTGCTCGTCGGGCATCGCGGCCAGCAGGACGGGCGGCGCGGGCCGCGGCCTGGCGGGCCGTACGGCGGCAGCACGCAGGACGGTGGACACGTGCCAGGACAGCAGGTGCTCGACCTCGACGTACTGCTCGCCGGAGGAGGCCCACTTGCGTCCGGTAGCGCGCAGCGCGGGCATCATCACCTCGGTCCAGGCGTCGACGACCCCGAGCGAATCCACCACCTCCCGCAGGATCCGGGCGACCTCCGGGGAGTCCAGGCGGACGGCGGCCCGGGCCAGGCCCCGGCACTCGGCGCGGACCGCTCCCATCCGCAGCGCACGGCCGCCGGCCGGGCCGCGACCGGCCTCCGGCCCGGGCCGCGCGGCCTGCCCGGGCACCGGTGCGACGGCGGACGGAGCCCCGGCCTCGGAAGCGGCCGCGGCCGCGTGGTGGGAGGCCAGTGCCGCCCGGGCCGCTTCGGCCGGGCGCACACCGCGGGCCGCCAGGCGGCACATCGCTTCGAGCAGCGCGATGTCCTCGGGGCTCCAGCGGCGGTGGTGGCCGGGGTCGCGCAGCGAGGGGCCGATGCCGTAGCGGCGCTCCCAGGAGCGGATCGTGGTGGGGGACACCCCGAGGAGCCGGGCCACGCCGCCGGTCGGCAGGCCCGCCTGGTCGGTACCCATCGTTCTCCTCTCGCGGATGTTCCGGATGTCCCGGGCGTCCCGGATGCCCTGGGCGTCCCGGGCGTCCTGCGCCACTGCCATGATCCCCTGTCGGGCCCGGGCGTCAGGAGCCGTCGAAGGCCGTCCGCAGCCGCAGCAGCCCGTCCCGCATGCGGGTCTTCACCGTGCCCAGCGGCACCCCCAGGACCCGGGCGATCTCGCGCTGCGAGTAACCGCCGTAGTACGCCAGGACCAGCGACTCCCGCTGGACGCCGCTCAGCCGGGCGAGCGCGGACCGCACCCGGCGCGCGTCGAAGACCCGCTCGACCTGCTCGGCGACCGGTTCGGCGCCAGGCTCGCGGACCGGCTGCTCGCGCAGGGCCGCCCGCAGTTCGCGGTCGGCGGCGGCCTGCGCCGCCCGGACCCGGTCGACGGCGCGGCGGTGGGCGATGGTCAGCACCCAGGCCAGCACCGTGCCGCGGGCCGGCCGGTAGCCGGCGGCGGCGCGCCAGACCTCCAGCAGCACCTCCTGCGCGACCTCCTCGGCCTGCGAGGGGCTGCGCAGCGTCCGCAGCGCCGTCCCGTACACCGGTGCGGCCACGGCCCGGTACAGCCGTGCGTACGCCGCCTGGTCGCCCCGGGCCACCGCGGCGACCAGGCGCTCCAGCTCCGCGGCCGGAGCCGGGACGACGGGGACGGCCGGGACGACGGGGACGGCGGGGACGGCTGGGGAGAGGGACGGGGACGGGCAGGCGTGCGTGGTCACCCCGGCACTGTGCAGCGTTTCGGTTTCCCGGCACCACCCGCAGCCTTTGTGCAGCGTTTCCCCGCCACTCGCTGCCACCGCCCGCCGCCGACGTCCCGACGCCGCCCCGACCGCCGGTAATTCGGTTGACCGGGCCGCGCGGTCGCGCTGCACTTCGGGGGGCGCCGCACGCGGTGGCGCCGGCAGTACGGGGAGGCAGCAGCACCGCATGGAGATCCGTTCCACGACCGACCAGGACCTCGACGTCTTCGTCGACACGCTTCACGCCGCGTTCGGGCGGTTCCCGGAAACCCCGAACGCGGACGGCGGCGGGGTCTGGTGGGCGGCGACCGAGATGGACCGCAACCTGCTCGCCGTGACGGCGGACGGGCGGCCGGTCGGCACCGCCGGGGCGTGCTCCTTCGAACTGACCCTGCCCGGGGAGGTGGTCGTCCCGACCGCCGGGGTGACGTCCGTCGGAGTCCTGCCCACCCACCGGCGCCGGGGCGTGCTCACCGCGCTGATGCGCCGTCAGCTCGACGACGTGCGGGCGCGAGGGGAGTTCCTCTCCGTCCTGCTGGCCTCCGAGGCCGGGATCTACGGCAGGTTCGGCTACGGTCCGGCGACGTACACCCAGCGGCTGACGGTGCCGAGCGGGCGGGCCGCCTTCGCCGCACCCCGGGCGCGGCGGGCGGCCGAGGCCCCGGCGGCCGGCTCGGTCGAACTGCTGCGGCGGGCCGACTGCGGGCGGATCGTGGAGGAGGTCTACGACCGTTACCGCCGCCGTCAGCCCGGTGCGCTGTCCCGGCCGCGCCGCTGGTGGGAGCTGGGCGCGGGGCAGGTCCCGATCGCCCCGACGCCGCGCTACGTCGCCGTCCACCGGGACGCCGACGGCACCCCGGACGGGTACGCCAGCTACTCGCTCGGCGACGACACCCTGACGGTGGACGAGACCATCGCCGTCGACGACGCCGCCCACACCGACCTGGCCCGGTTCGTGCTCGGCCACGACCTGGTCTCCCAGGTCGTGTTCCGGCACTGTCCGCCGGAGCACCCGCTGCGCTGGCAGCTCGCGGACTTCCGTGCCGTCCAGCCGGGCGGCGAGACCGACTGGCTCTGGGTGCGGCTGCTGGACGTCCCGCGCGCGCTGACCGCGCGCGGCTGGTTCACCGACGGAGAGCTGGTCCTGGACGTCGACGACCCGTTCCTCGGCGAGCACCACCGGTACCTGCTGACCGTCCGGAACGGGAAGGCCGAGTGCGTCCCGACGGACCGGGAGCCCGATCTGTCCCTGGACGTCCGCGACCTGGGCGCGGTCTACCTCGGTGGCACCGCCCCGAGCGCCCTCGTCCGGGCCGGGCACATCCGGGCCCACCGCCCCGGCGCGGCCGTCCTCGCCGACGCCCTGTTCCGCGCCGAGCGCGCGCCGCACTGCCTGCACTGGTTCTGATCCGGCAGCCGCCACCCGCGATCAACACCGAACGCCGGTCCCCGCCCTGGTTGGGCG
>NZ_JBHXTL010000219.1:0-9466 GCF_042677365.1 Kitasatospora sp. NPDC127116 | reverse complement strand
GACCACCCCCACACCCCGGCCGGGTGGCGGTCGCCCCCCGGGGCGGCCGAGGATCGCAACCAGTACGCGTACGTCACCAGGGGCTCCGTTCGGGTCAGTGGCGGTCGCCCCCCGGGGCGGCCGAGGATCGCAACTGCGCGGTCGCCGCCGGCCTGGCGCCCGCCCGGGTCGTGGCGGTCGCCCCCCGGGGCGGCCGAGGATCGCAACGCCGACGGCGAGGCCTACAAGAAGGTCCTGCGCACCGGTGGCGGTCGCCCCCCGGGGCGGCCGAGGATCGCAACGCCTCCCCCCGCGGCATGGTCAAGCCGAAGCCCGGGTGGCGGTCGCCCTCCGGGGCGGCCGAGGATCGCAACCTGCTCGCGGGACTGGCCGACATCCACGGCACTCAGGTGGCGGTCGCCCTCCGGGGCGGCCGAGGATCGCAACATCGTGCTGGGCTCCTACTTCCCGGCCAACCTGAGGTGGCGGTCGCCCCCCGGGGGGCGGCCGGGGATCGCAACTCGGTGCTCATGCTGCGTTCTCCCTCGGGCTCGACGGTGGCGGTCGCCCCCCGGGGCGGCCGAGGATCGCAACTTCAAGGGCTCGAAGGTCGTCGCGGGCACCACCATCGGTGGCGGTCGCCCCCGGGGTGGCCGAGGATCGCAACTCTGCCGCAGGGCATGCGGCCTGGGGAAACAACAGTGGCGGTCGCCCCCGGGGCGGCCGAGGATCGCAACCCCAGGCCAGGGTCTCGGTGGGGGTGCCCCAGGTGGCGGTCGCCCCCCGGGGCTGCCGAGGATCGCAACGAGTTGGTGGCGGTGATGTTCCCGGCCTGGACGACGTGGCGGTCGCCCCCCGGGGCGGCCGAGGATCGCAACCAGAGCTGCACCAAGGGGGAGCACGCCATCGCCCACGTGGCGGTCGCCCCCCGGGGCGGCCGAGGATCGCAACCGACGGGCGCACGTCGGGCTGCTGACCCGGCGCCTGGTGGCGGTCGCCCCCGGGGCGGCCGAGGATCGCAACCAGCAGGGCATCCGCGACCTGCTCGACGGCCTGCAGAGTGGCAGTCGCCCTCCGGGGCGGCCGAGGATCGCAACTCGACGAGGATCGTGCCCGCGGTCTGACAGTCCAGGTGGCGGTCGCCCTCCGGGGCGGCCGAGGATCGCAACCTGCTGGCCATCGCGGAGGCGCCGTCCGGGCTGTGGCGGTCGCCCCCCAGGGCGGCCGAGGATCGCAACATCCTCCGCCGTCACACCGACGTCACCGGTGTCTCGTGGCGGTCGCCCCCGGGGCGGCCGAGGATCGCAACGCCAACGGGACCGGTCCCGTGCCGGATCCGAAGCTGGTGGCGGTCGCCCCGGGGCGGCCGAGGATCGCAACCGCTGTCCTCCGTGCCCGACCTCGTGGCCAAGGGCGGTGGCGGTCGCCCCCCGGGCGGCCGAGGATCGCAACCCCGTCAGCTCGCAGGACTCCGGCTACCACGTGGGGGTGGCGGTCGTCCCCCGGGGGCGGCCGAGGATCGCAACACCTACGTGCCGAGCTTCGGCATCGGGACCGAGGAAGTGGTGGTCGCCCTCCGGGGTGGCCGAGGATCGCAACATGACCGGGGTGTGGGGCATCGGCCTCGGCATCGCGAGTGGCGGTCGCCCTTCGGGGCAGCCGAGGATCGCAACCGCCGGGGCCTGGCCGCCGCCCGCCAAGCCGACGACGTGGCGGTCGCTCTCTGGGCGGCCGAGGATCGCAACTTCGTCTTCGGGGAGGTGTTGTGGAAGCGGTACACGTGGCGGCCGCCCTCCGGGGCGGCCGAGGATCGCAACCCGTAACGCTGGGTAAGGATCTGGCGGTACACCTGAGTGGCGGTCGCCTCCCGGGGCGGCCGAGGATCGCAACACCGCCTGCGTGCCCACGGTCGCACTCCTTCTGGAGGGTGGCGGTCGTCCCCCGGGGCGGCCGAGGATCGCAACCACACCGTCGGCAACCGCAGCGAGCTGTACTTCAGGGGTGGCGGTCGCCCTCCGGGGCGGCCGAGGATCGCAACGGCGTTGCGCGCCTCCGTCTCCTTGTCGGCTGCAAGTGGCGGTCGCCCTCCGGGGCGGCCGAGGATCGCAACGCCAACACCGGCCCGTTTGAGTCCGGGGCGTCGACGTGGCGGTCGCCCCCCGGGGCGGCCGAGGATCGCAACGACGTCGTTGATCCGCTTGTCGGGCATGCCGAGGCCCGTGGCGGTCGCCTCCCGGGGCGGCCGAGGATCGCAACCCGGACGCCGAGTGGGACATGGCCGAGCCCGAGGCGGTGGCGGTCGCCACCCCGGGGGCGGCCGAGGATCGCAACTTCGGCCATTTCAACTCTCCTGAGTGGGTGTGGTGGGGTGGCGGTCGCCCCCCGGGGCGGCCGAGGATCGCAACCACCGTGCCGTCGCCGAGACCCTGCGCAGCCGCCGCCGTGGCGGTCGCCCCCCGGGGCGGCCGAGGATCGCAACGGCCCGTCCGACGGAGAGCGGGCCCCGGCTCGGCGCGTGGCGGTCGCCTCCCTGGGCGGCCGAGGATCGCAACTGCTCTATGTGCCGCCGCAGGGACCACATGCCCTCCGTGGCGGTCGCCCTCCTCGGCGGCCGAGGATCGCAACTTCGCGTCGGCGACGTGCTCCAGCCGGTCCCAGCTGAGTGGCGGTCGCCCTCCGGGGCGGCCGAGGATCGCAACCTCCGCTACGGCCTGGAGGAGGAACTCGAGGACCAGGTGGCGGTCGCCCTCCGGGGCGGCCGAGGATCGCAACGGCATTACCGACTGGCACCTGGAATTCGCGGAGATCGTGGCGGTCGCCTCCCGGGGCGGCCGAGGATCGCAACTTCCCACCCCCGGGCCCGAGGGGCCTAGCGGTCCGGTGGCGGTCGCTCCCCGGGGCGGCCGAGGATCGCAGTCTCTTCGATGCCTTGGGAATTGTCGTGGCGGGCGTCGGATGACTTTGGGGATCACTTCGTTGGGGCTGACCTGAAAACAGATCGATCAGTTTTTACAGCTGGTCGATCAAGATTGATCCCTTTCTGGCTTTGGCGTGGGGCTGTCGAGGTCGCACGCCATCCTGTTGGCGATTGTCGACCGCACTTGCGCAACTTCGGTCACTGGCATCGGCGTTGGAGAGGGGCGGAGCCTCTGCGGCTGTCAGTGGTGCGGTCTATGGTCGCGATTCACGAAAGGTGTCTGGTGACACTTCGCGTCTTCTGCCTGAAAGGTGACTGGAATGTCCGGGAGGGTGGCTTCGGTGGGGGAGGAACGCAGTCTTGCGCGGCGCCGAGGGAATGAGGGGTGGGTGTTTCCGGATCTGCTGGTGGAGGTGTGGGGGCCTCTCGCGTGCTTCACCAGGCCGGAGTTGAAGTCGGAGCGTGTCAGTTATCCGGTGATGACGCCGTCGGCCGCGGTGGGTGTCCTGGAGGCGATCTACTGGAAGCCCGAGTTCCGCTATGTGATTCGGGCGATCGAGGTGCTGAAGCCGATTCGGTGGGTGCAGGTGCGTCGCAACGAGGTGAAGTCGGTCGTCACGGCGAAGAAGCTGCAGGAGCTCCAGACGGTCCCCGGGGCGCGTTACGACGTGGAGGAGGACCGGGACCAGCGCAACACGATGGCATTGACGGACGTGGCGTACCGGATCCGCGCGCAGATCGTGGTGGCCGGGCACGCGGGTGCGCCGGAGCAGAAGTTCCGGGAGCAACTGCGTCGCCGGGTGGACCGCGGCGCGTGTTTCTCACAGCCGTTCCTGGGGTGCCGGGAGTTCAGCGCGTCCTTCGGACCGGCGTCAGACGCGTCGGCGCTGGCCGAACGGAGCGAAGAGCTGGGGGTGATGCTGCACTCGATCGCCTACACGCCCAAAGGCGAGAGCTACCGGTGGTTCAGGGCGCGGCTGGAGCGCGGAGTGATGGAGGTGCCGGCCGCGCCGCTGTCCGCGGGGGCGGTTGCGATGCCGTCGGCCCCGTGGCGTGTCGACGGCGAGGAGTGAGCTGGTGCTGCTGCAGCGGTTGACCGAACAGGCCGAGCGGATGCCGGACCTGCCGCCCGAGTTCTACCGGCACCGGCAGATCGACTGGGCGCTGGTGATTACCTCGGACGGTGCCGCGCCGTTCCTGTCCGACCGGCGCCCGCCGGCGAAGTCGCGCGGCCAGGCGGTGACGGAGCCGGTGCCCTACGTGCAGCGCTCGGGAACGAGGGTGCCGCCGTTCCTGCTAGTGGACACCGCCGAGTTCGTCCTCGCCAGGGCACGCGCCGGCGCCGAGGCGGACGGCCCGGGGGAGAAGGACCTCGCCGAGGCCGCCCGCCGTCACGCCGAGTACCTCGGCCTGTTGCGCCGTTGGGCCGACGAGGCGCCCGACGACCCCACGGCCCGAACGCTGCTTGACGTCCTCACCCACGGAATCGCCACCATCGACATCCCGCCTGAACTGGACGCCCGGCACACGGTCGCCGCCGTGGTGGACGGCCAGTGGCTGCACGAGAGGCCCTCCGTGAGGGAGCTGTGGGCACGCATCGTGCGGGAACGCAAGGGCTCCGGCAGCCAGGAGCAGGAGCTGTGCCTGGTCTGCGGGAAGTCAGGAGACCTGCTGTCGACGATCCCCGAACCGGTGAAGAAGGGCGCCGTACCCTCGACCGGAGGCAGCAACGAAGCCCAGCTGGTCAGCATCAACTCACCCGCCCAGGGCCGCGGCGGCGCCATCAAGCTCGTCAACACCCCCGTGTGCGACCACTGCGGAAGCCGCGCCATGGCCACCCTCAACCGCCTGCTGGCCACCTCCAGCCACCGCCGCTCCCTGCCCGACGGCGTCCTGCTCTGGTGGACCCGCGAACCCCTGAACCAGCCACTCATCGAACTCATCGACGACAGCAACCCCGACCCCGCCGCCGTCGCACACCTCATCGACACCCTCCACCACAACCCCGACCCGGCCACCGCCACCCGCATCACCACCAACGACTTCTACGCCCTCACCCTGGGCCTGAACAACGCCCGCACCGTCGTCCGGGAATGGCTCGACGTCCCCCTCGACGCCGTCAAAGCCAACCTCGGCGCCTGGTTCGAAGACCACGGCGTCTACGACGGATGGCGCGACACCACCCGCTACCTGCCCCTGTGGCACCTCGCACTCGCCGCCGGCCGCCACAACGGCACCCAGTACGTCAAAGGCACCGCACCCCACGGCATCGAACGCGAACTCCTCCACACCGCCCTACGCCGCACCCCACCCCCCGCACGCCTCCTCCCACACCTCCTCCAGCGCATCCGCGCCGACCATCACCTCGACACCCCGCGCACCGCCCTGCTGCGCCTGGCCCTCGCCCGCTCCCACAATCGAACGGACCGACCCATGCCGCGACTCGACACCGCCAGCACCGACCCCGCCTACCTGTGCGGGCGCGCGTTCGCCGTCCTCGAAGCCGTCCAGCAGGCAGCCCTGCCCGACGTGAAGGCCACGATCGGCGACAAGTTCTTCGGCACCGCGATGACCGCCCCAGCCGCGGTCCTGGCGAACCTGCGCCGCGGCGCCAACGCCCACCTCAAGCGCCTTCGCCGCGACAAGAAGCCCGCCTACCTCGCCCTGGACGCACGACTGTCACAGGCCTTCGCCGCCTTTACCGACGACCTTCCCACTCACCTGTCACCCCGCGAACAGGCCCGCTTCGTCATCGGCTACGAGCAGCAGCGCACCGCCGACAACCAGGCCCGCGCAGCCGCCAAGGCCGCGAAAGCCGCCACCCAGGCGACCGACGACGGTGCCGACCAGACGCCCTGACAGCCCCACCCGAACGTCCACATCCAACCGACACCACCAGGAGAACCCGCACCATGACCGACGCCCACCTCGACCCCACCCGCAAGCACGACTTCGTGTTCCTGATCGAGGCCACCGACAGCAACCCCAACGGCGACCCCGACGCCGGCGGAAGCCCCCGCACCGACCCCGTCTCCGGCCAGGGCCTCATCACCGACGTCGCCATCAAACGCAAGATCCGCAACACCGTCGCCATGCTCAACCAGCACGACCCCAAGCCCGGCTACGACATCTACGTCGAAGCCGGCGTCGCCCTCAACAGCCAGCACGAACGCGCCTACACCGCCCTCGGAACCGAAACCCAGCAAGCCGACGCCCGCACCTGGATGTGCCAAACCTTCTACGACATCCGCATGTTCGGCGCCGTCATGAGCACCGGCAAGAAGCCCGCCGGCCGCGTCCAAGGCCCCCTGCAGCTCACCTTCTCCCGCTCCATCGACCCGATCACCCCCCTGGAGATCGGCATCACCCGCGTCACCCCCACAAAGCAGGAAGACGTGGACGCCTTCAACAACCCCACCGACGACAAGAAGGGCAAGGAGACCGAGATGGGCACCAAGCACATCGTCCCCTACGCCCTCTATCGCGGAAGCGGCCACTTCAGCGCCCCGCTCGCCGCCCGCACCGGCGTCACCGCCAACGACCTCGACATGTTCTGGCGCGCCTTCCAGATCATGTTCGAACACGACCGCGCCGCCGCCCGCGGCGGCCTCGCCCTGCGCGGCCTCTACGTCTTCACCCACGACGACGCCTTCGGCCGCCAGCCCTCCCACACCCTCTTCGACCGCATCCGCATCAAGCAACTCCACGACGCCACCGCCCGCAACATCACCGACTACGGCCCCATCGACATCGACGACACCGGCCTCACCGACGCCGGCATCACCCTCACCCGCCTCATCGGATGAACCACCCCCAACCAAAGCCAGGAGACGGCGACCAACCCCAAGTCGCCCTCTCCTGGCTGGAGCACTACACCTACTGCCCCCGCCAGTGCGCCCTCATCGTCCTCGAAGACGCCTTCACCGACGACGCCGCCACCACCCGAGGAACCCTCCTCCACCAACGCGTCGACACCCCAGGCAACCGCGGCCGCAACACCATCCGCACCCTCCACGCCCTACCCGTCTGGCACGACGAACACGGCCTCACCGGAACCTGCGACACCGTCGAACTCCACAACAACGGCACCATCCTGCCCATCGAACACAAATCAGGCCGCTACCACCCCGGCGGCCCCGCCGACGTCCAAGCCGCCGCCCAAGCCATCTGCCTCCAACAGATGTTCCAACAACCCGTACCCCACGCCGCCATCTACTCCGCCACCGACCGCCGACGCCACACCATCACCATCACCCCCGAACTCCACCAACGCGTCATCACCACCACCCACGCCATCCGCACCCTCCTCACCACCCGCCAACTACCACCCCCCGCCACCGACAACCGCTGCCGACGTTGCTCCATGGCCACCAACTGCATCCCCACCGTCCTCACCAACACCCACCGCTACCAGCACGCCCTCACCACCCTCTACACCACCCCCGACGAAGAACCCACACACCCATGACCACCGAACTCCTCAACACCCTCTACGTCCAAACACAAGGCACCGACCTCCGCCTCGACCAAGACTCCCTACGCATCCACCTCCCCGACACACCAGGCCGCAAGACCCTCCCCCTACGCCGACTCGACGCCATCGTCCTCTACGGCCACATCAACCTCTCCACCGAACTCCTCACCCGCTGCGCACAGGACGGACGGCCCGTCACCTGGATGACCCGAGGCGGCCGGTTCCAGGCACGCCTCGAAGGGCCTGTTCGCGGCAACGTCCTCCTACGCCACCAGCAGCACTGCACCCACGCAGATCCGCACCTGCGGCTCGACATCGCCCGCAACACCGTCGCCGGGAAGATCCGCAACAGCCGCTGGATCCTGCTGCGCGCCGCCCGCGACGCGCAGCAGACCCCACAGGCCCGCATCCGCGAAGCAGCCGCCAAACTCGCCGAGGCACTGCCCGAGACCAAGAACGCCGCCTCCCCGGACACCCTGATGGGCATCGAAGGCAACGCCGCCCGCACCTACTTCAGCGCACTGCGCGACGTGCACCGACCCGCCGACGGCATCCCCGCCTTCACACACCGCAACCGGCGCCCACCCACCGACCCGGTCAACGCCCTGCTGTCCTTCACCTACGGACTGCTGCGCAACCTCGTCCACGGTGCGATCGAACAGGTAGGACTCGACCCGTACATCGGCTTCCTCCACGGCCTGCGGCCCGCGAAGCCGGCCCTGGCGCTCGACCTAATGGAGGAGTTCCGGCCCGTCCTGGCGGACCGCTTCGCACTCACCCTTCTCAACCGCCGCGAACTCAAAGCCCACCACTTCGACCACCTCGCCGGCGGCGCCGTCAACCTCACCGAGGACGGCCGCAAGACCGTGCTCTCCGCCTGGCAGGACTGGAAGACCCAGACCTGGGAACACCCGATCGCAGGACGAGCAGTTCCCGCCGCACTCCTTCCGGTCGTTCAGTGCCGCATCCTCGCCCGCCACATCCGCGGCGACCTGCCCGGGTACCTGCCTTGGACGGCCGCCTGATGGACCTCCTCCTCACCTACGACGTCGACACCACGACACCAGAAGGACGCCGCCGACTCCGAAAAGTCGCCAAACTCTGCGAAGGACACGGCCTACGCGTCCAGAAGTCGGTCTTCGAAATCGTCGCCACCGACATCGATCTCCTGCACCTCCTGAACGACATCAACAAGACCATCGATGCAGACACCGACAGCATCCGGATCTACCGGCTTCCACACAACGGCTTCAACGACGTTCAGACTCTAGGAGTCGCTCAGGTACAGCCCCATCGTGACGACCTGATTCTGTGACGGAAGGCTTCGGAACCCGGAGTTCACACGTGCCACGCGGGCCGCACCGAAGCCAGATGTCTGGTTTGAGTGGATCTGCTGGCAAACGGCGCGCAAATACTCGTCACACAGGTAGGGTCCTGACCTGGTCAAGTGCCGTGGCGGTCTCCCTCCGGGGCGGCCGAGGATCGCAACACCCGCCAGTGCGTCAGGTCCGAGGCCTGCGGCGGTGTGGCGGTCGCCCTCCGGGGCGGCCGAGGATCGCAACCGGACCTCCTTCGAGTGGGACTTCCACTTCGCGGCGAGTGGCGGTCTCCCTCCGGGGCGGCCGAGGATCGCAACGGGCAACCAGTGCCCGGCGGGCGGTCTCGTCCCCGGGTGGCGGTCGCCCTCCGGGGCGGCCGAGGATCGCAACGGGGAGGCCATGCTTCACGTTCTCCTGGAGCACCAGTGGCGGTCGCCCTCCGGGGCGGCCGAGGATCGCAACCCGTCGCTGGCTCAGCCCTGGGCCTACGACGGCCGGTGGCGGTCGCCCTCCGGGGCGGCCGAGGATCGCAACCCGTACGGGAACGAGTAACAGGGAGGCTCCCTTGCCCGTGGCGGTCGCCCTCCGGGGCGGCCGAGGATCGCAACTGCGTCTCGTGTCCACGTCCCGGTGCCGCCGGCGGTGTGGCGGTCGCCCTCCGGGGCGGCCGAGGATCGCAACACGTTCGTCGCCGCCCTCGGCATCCAGTAGAAGGGTGGCGGTCGCCCTCCGGGGCGGCCGAGGATCGCAACGATCTCGCCCAGGGCGGGGCGTACC
>NZ_JBHXTL010000218.1:0-9688 GCF_042677365.1 Kitasatospora sp. NPDC127116 | reverse complement strand
GGGGGGGGGGGGGCGGGCGGGGCCCCGCCCCCCCCCCCCCCCCCGGCGGCGGATCGTACCGGTTACCGGTTGCCGGAGCGTCCGGTGGTGCTGCTCGGCGTGGCCGTCCCCCCAGACGGCTTGCCGTTCTTCGTCGCAGCGGTGTTGCCGTGGTGGCCGTCGCCGCCCTGACCGATGGTGCCAGCGGTGACGTCCTTGCCCGGCACCGGGGTTCCGCTACCCGGGACCAGGGACGGAGCGGGCTTGCGCGTGGTGTCGCTCGGGCCCACCGGGACGGGGGTCGCGACGCCCTGCGGCACGACCTTCTTGTCCGCCGGCACCGGGGCCGGGACGGACTTGGCCGCGACGCTCGGGGCGACGGCGGCCGGGGCGGCCGGCGCGGACGGCAGCTGCAGGGTGACGCTGCTCTGCAGCGCGCCCGGGGACACCCAACCCGAGAGCGTACCGGCGTAGGACGAACCGAACCCGCCCGTTCCGATGGCCAGCTTCTGAGCAGTTCCGGTCGGCATGGTGGCCTGGACCTGAACGCCCGACGGCGCGTTCACGGTGATGGTGCTGCCGACCCGGTAGGCGGTGACCTGGCCGGCGGCGAGCGCGTTGTTCCAGGCCGCGCGGCGCTGGAACTCCTGGCCGATCTCGCGCTGGCTCAGGTTCACGATCGGGGCGCTGTCCGCGTGCAGCGAGCGGTAGGTGCCGAGGATCTTCTCCAGCACCGGGTACAGGATGCGGTCCTCGGACAGGTTCGACTGGTGCACGAAGTGCGGACGCGGGTCGTTGTTCAGCACGTGGCCGAGGTCGATCCGGGCCTCCAGCGGCACGATGTACGACTGGTAGCCGGTGTTGACGTCGAGCGGCTGCGGCAGGCAGGTCGAGTTGGCGTTGTTCTCGCAGACGCCGCTGCCGCCGTTGGCCTTGCTGGTGTAGATCCAGTTGTACTCGTCGGTCTCCTCCTTCGCCGTGGCGGCGTTGTAGAAGACGTTCATCGGGTACCGCGGCACGGTCAGCACGGACGAGCCGACGGCCCGCTGGCCGGTCTCGCGGGAGGCGTCGCTGGCGGTGAACTTGATGCCGTTGGCGGCCAGTGCCGGGGCCAGGTACGGGTTGTCGCTGGTCTCCTGCGGGGCGGTCAGCAGCCCGGAGTGCTCACCGGTGACCAGGGTCTGCGCGTCGAACTGGAGGCCGCGCGCGGTGGCCCAGTCGGCGTTGTTCTTGATCTGGGTGGAGATGGTGTTCTGGTCGACCCAGACGGTGCCGCCCGCGCTGTTCTTGGAACAGACCCACGGCACCACGGTGACGTTCTGGACGCAGCCCAGGTACGGGTGGGTGTAGGTGTGGTTGACCCACCGGTAGCTGCTCTGGTCGGCGATCATCCGGTCCGCCGTGGGGTCGGCGGTGGTCTCGTGGTCGGCCTTCCAGTCCTCGCTGCCGCCACCGTTGAACACCATGTCCAGGGTGAAGTTGTTGGCGGCCTGCCACTGCTTGAGGTGGTCGGCGTCGTCGACGGTCATCCGGATCGGGCTGGCGGTGTCCGGGGTGCCGGGCGGGCAGGTGACGTCGCCGGGGGTGCACTTGAGCGTGGTGTCCCAGCGGTCGTCGGCCAGGAAGACGTCGTCCACGTGGGTGGCGAAGTAGTTGCGGTCGTAGCCGAGGTGGACGCCCTGGGTGAGCCAGTCGACCATGCCGCGGGCCAGCATCCGGTACTGCTGCTGGTACTGGTTGTAGACGAACGTGACGACCAGTTCCTTGCGGCCGTCGTGGGTGTACTCGCCGACCAGGGAACCGCGGGCGGTCGCATTGGGTATCGGCGCGTCGACCAGCGGGACGAACGAGGCGCCGGCCGGCAGGCTGGCGAGCGGGGTCGCCAGGTAGCCGTAGCTCTCGCTGACGTTCGTGTCGTTGTCCTCGAACGGGACGCTGCCCTTGAGGTACCCGAACGGGCCCGAAGTGCCGGCCGCGGTGGTGGCGCCCTGGAATCCGTCGAGAGTGCCCACGAATCCGGGATTCTGAGCGTAGTTCAGACCCACTGCGGGGTTGGCCCACGTGTACGCGTCGATCTGACGGACGTTGAATGCGGCTTCGTAGCTCGCGATCGCCGTCATCTCGGCGGCACTGTTGGGGAAGGGGTTTTCGTTGGGCAGCACGATGCCCTGGAACTTCCCCCGGGGCAGGCCGTTCACCGTGTCGCTCAGGAAAGCGGAGTTGATCACGGGACGGTTGGGGTCATTGAGGCTGACGACCTTGTAGGGCGTGCCCTGGCTCTTCAGCTCGGCGGTGATGGCGGCGACGGACGGGCCGCCGTCGTCGACGACCAGGACGGTGAGGTCGATCCTGGGCGGCGTGGTGTCGCCGTGGGCCAGGGTGGTCTGCAAGCCGCTGGCCAGCAGGACTGCCGCCGCGCACGCGGCGACTCTTCGGGTCGCTCGACCCATGGTGATCCTCCCCTTGGGGCCGGCGCGGCGCTCCTCGGCGCTCGCCTGCCCGTGTAGCTGTTCGCGGGCAGCAGGCTGCCCGGGCCCATCCTGGTCGAGGGACGGCGGTGCGAGGGACCAATTGGGCGAGAGTGCAGCGAACCTGTTACCAACGTTCATGGCGAAGCCATGAAGGCGCTGATTGTGACCGGAACCGTACCGGCGGCGCAAATAGTGAATTGAAAATGAAAAACCGGAAGCTGAGTGCTACACGTGGTTACCGAGGGTGTGCCCGGTGGGGTGGGCGGGGCACCTACACTGTCGTCGTTGCGCATGACACTCTTGCACATCCCACCGCCCCGTTGGGCAGGTTCATGCAATATCGGGCACCGCTGTGCCATGTGACAGTCCGAATATGCAATGGAGGCGCTCGCGTGGTCGATCAGCATACCGAGCCGGAGGGATTCCTGAGCGTACGGAATGCGTCACCGAAGCCCGCCGGAACGCCGCTGGTCGGACGCAGTCTCGGTTTGCGCGGTGCGTTGAATGCCCGGGATCTGGGCGGGTACCGCGCGGCTGACGGGCGGATTCTGCGGCGCGGGGTGGCGCTGCGCAGCGATGGCCTGAACCGTGTCACCGCCGAGGACCTCGGCCCGCTCGGCGCGCTCGGCCTGCGCAGCGTGGTGGACCTGCGGAGCATGGACGAGGTCCGCGGTGCCGGACTGGACCGCCTGCCAGGCGGTGTGACGCTGCATCATCTACCGCTACTGGCAACGGACTTCGACATCTCGCTGCTGGTCCGCGACGCGCTGGCCGACCAAAGTCCGCAGCGCCAGCGGGCGTTGCTCGGCGACGGCCGGGCAGCCGCCCTGATGACCGGCCTCTACCGATGGTTCGTCACGGATCCGGTGGCGCGCGAGCGCTTCGCGGCCCTGCTGCGCCTGCTGGCCGCCCCGCAGGGCCCGCCACTGCTGTTCCACTGCTCGGCGGGCAAGGACCGCACCGGCTGGGCCGCCGCGCTCCTGCTGACCGCCCTCGGGGTGGACCGGGGGACCGTCCTGGCCGACTACCTGCTCACCAACGAGCGCTCGGCTCCGGTCGTGCGCGGGGTGCTGGGCGACTTCGCCGCCCGTGGCCTGATGCGCGAGCCCGAGCTGCTCCTGCCGGTCTTCCGGGCCGACGGCGGCTACCTGGACGCGGCCTTCGCGGAGGTCGAGGCCGGCTGGGGCGGTTTCGACGCGTTCTGGCGGGACGGGCTCGGGCTGGACGACGAGGTGCTGGCCGGGCTGCGCGCCAACCTGCTGGACGAGCCGGGGGCCGGGCGGGGCCCGGCCCCCGGTGGCGGGCTCAGCCCTCGTTGATCAGCCCCTCGCGCAGCTGGGTGAGCGTCCGGGTGAGCAGCCGGGAGACGTGCATCTGGGAGATCCCGATCTCCTCGCCGATCTGCGACTGGGTCAGGTTCCCGAAGAACCGCAGCATGATGATCCGGCGCTCGCGCGGCGGCAGCTTGGCCAGCAGCGGCTTGAGCGACTCCCGGTACTCGACGCCCTCCAGCGCGAGGTCCTCGTAGCCGAGCCGGTCGGCCAGCGGCCCGTCGCTGTCCTCCTCGCCGGTGCTGGAGTCGAGCGAGCTGGCGGTGTACGCGTTGCCGACCGCCAGGCCCTCGACCACGTCCTCCTCGCTGACCCCCAGGCAGGCCGCCAGCTCGGCGACGGTGGGGGAGCGGTCCAGCCGCTGGGAGAGCTCGTCACCGGCCTTGGTGAGGGCCAGCCGCAGCTCCTGGAGCCGCCGCGGCACCCGGACCGACCAGCTGGTGTCCCGGAAGAAGCGCTTGATCTCGCCCACCACGGTGGGCATCGCGAAGGTGGGGAACTCCACCCCGCGCTCCGGGTCGAAGCGGTCGATCGCCTTGATCAGGCCGATGGTGCCGACCTGGACGATGTCCTCCATCGGCTCGTTGCGGCTGCGGAAGCGCGCCGAGGCGTACCGGACCAGCGGCAGGTTGAGCTCGATCAGGGTGTCGCGGACGTAGGTGTGCTCGGCGCTGCCCGGGTCCAGCGCGGCCAGCCGCAGGAACAGCGAGCGGGAGAGCGTCCGGGTGTCCAGTCCGGCGCCGGGCGGCGTCTGCGTTCCCGCGGCGGGGCCGGGTGGCCGGACCGTCTCGACCCGCTGCAGCGGGACCAGGTCCTCGGCGACGGCCGTGCCGGTGGCCCGGCCGGCGTGGATCTCCGCAGTGCCCAGCTCTCCGGACATGCACCCACCCCCTTGTGACTGTCGGTTGAACGGGGGCCGTCGCGCGGTGGTTCCCGGCGAGGGCCTTCCCCCTCCATACCGGAACACGGTCCACGGCAAACCCGAACGTCGCAAGATGTCACGCCGGGGTAACTGGCTGCAATCTCACTCTTCCCAGGAGTTGCCGGTCCGAAGCCTGGTCAGGATCCGTGAGAGCAGCCGGGACACGTGCATCTGGGACATCCCCAGCTCGGTGCTGATCTGGGACTGGGTCAGGTTGGCGAAGAACCGCAGCATCACGATCCGGCGCTCCCGCTCGGGGAGCTGGACCAGCAGGTGGCGGACCATGTCCCGGTGCTCGACCTCGGCCAGCGCGGAGTCCTCGTAGCCGAGCCGGTCGAGCAGGGCGAGCCCGCCCTCGTGCTCCTGCGCGGCCTCCAGGGAGGCCGCGTTGTAGGCCCGCCCGGCGTCCAGACAGGCCCGCACGTCCTCCTCTGGGATCCGCAGGCTGGCGGCGATCTCGGGCACCTTGGGCACCCGCCCGTGCAGCACCGTCAGCTCCTCCATCGCACCGCTCACCTGGACCCACAGCTCCTGGAGCCGGCGCGGGACGTGCATGGTGCGGACGTTGTCCCGGAAGTAGCGCTTGATCTCGCCCAGGATGGTCGGCAGCGCGTAGGTGGGGAACTGGACGCCGCGGCCCGGGTCGAAGCGGTCGATCGCGTTGATCAGGCCGATGGTGCCGACCTGGACGACGTCCTCCATCGGCTCGCTGCGGCTGCGGAAGCGGGTGGCCGCGTAGCGGACCAGCGGGATGTTCACCTCGATCAGGGCGGCCCGCACCCGCTCCCGCTCGGGGGCGTCCGGGGGCAGCTCGGCGAGCCGCTCGAACAGCACCCGGGTCAGCGTCCGGACGTCCACGGCGGGGCGGCCGCCGGGGCCGCGCAGCCGGTCCGGGCGGAGCTCGCCGGCCGGGCTGGTGATCGCAGCCAGCACTTCGTCCACGGACACCTCACCCCTCCCAAAGTCGTCAACGGCGGGCCCTGCGGATCGGGTGTCGCGGCTGGCTCGGTACCTCGCCATGTCCGGCAAAACCGGTCATAGCATCACAAGGTGGGCACACATCGGGCAAGCACCCGACGGAGGTGTGTTGGTGGGGTGTTCAACCTTTCCCGGGCCGGCCGGCGAAGTGCCGCACGGATCGTTCCGGGACGGAGCAGGGGCGCCCCGCCCGGAGGACGGGCGGGGCGCGGCGGTCCGTCCGGGGGACGCGTCCGGGGCGGGTTCCGGACGGGCGGGGTCGGACGGACAGGGGCCGGACGGGTGCCGGACGGGTGCTCAGACCTCGATGTCGGCGATCACCCAGGTGGCGAACTCGCGCCAGAGGCCGGCCGCGGCCTGGTGGTCCGGGTGGGTCAGGTAGGCCTGGAGGGCGTCGCGGTCCTCGACCAGGCTGTTGATCGCGTAGTCGTACGCGATGTCGCGCTCGGTGGTGTTCCAGCCGCACTCCCACTCGCGCAGCTCGGGGATCACCGCGCCGAGCGCGTCGAAGGCCTTGGCGCCGGCGAGCACGCGCTCTTCGTCCTTGCCGACGCCTTCGTTGAGCTTGAACAGGACCAGGTGGCGGATCACGATTGCCGCTCCTCGCGGACGGGGACAGAGGGTCCCGCTCACCGTAGCCGGTGCGCCGGGGCCGGTCGCGGGCCGTCCGTCACTTGATCAGACCGGTCATGAAGGTGCCGACCGCCTTGGCGGCGTTCGAGATCCCCTCGAACCCGAGCTGCACCAGCTCCGCCGACCGGGAGGGCGAGGTGATGATCGAGTAGAGCACGAAGATGAGCAGGAGGGCCATGCCGATCCTCTTCGCCTGCGCCATCGGGTGACCTGCCTCCCAGCCGTGGGCCGCCGTCTTCCGGTCCCCGAGCGGCCTGCAGGGGGCAGCTTATCCACCCGGACGGGCTATCAAGTGTGCGACGCGTTCGGCCGGCGGGACGAAGGTCCCCGCGAGTGGGGCCTTTCTCCGGATGCCCCGTCGCGGGCCGGGCGGCAGGATGGAGGACGTACCGAGGATCTGGCAGGAATCCCCGGTGCGTGGATCCGGAGCTCCCCGCTGTGGGACCGGTCGCCGCGGCTTCCCCCGACGCGGCGCCGGTTGTGGGACTCCGCCGGGGGAGCGGTCAGTCCCCCCGAGCCGCTCCCCCTCCAGGCTCCGTACGGACCGGGCACCGGTGGTCATCGGCCCGGGGTACGGGGCCGTTTTTCGTGCCCGGACACCGGCCGGACAAACGCCGAGGGCCCGTCCGGATCGGACGGGCCCTCGGGCTTTCGAGCGGTAGCGGTGGGATTCGAACCCACGGTGGAGTTGCCCCCACACACGCTTTCGAGGCGTGCTCCTTTGGCCGCTCGGACACGCTACCGAGAGGAACTCTACCGGAGGGGTGGCGCAGTCACGAAATCCGTATCGCCACGGCGGTCGGCGGGCTCTCGGCGGCGGGCTCTCAGCGGTGGGTGTCGAAGAAGGCGCGCAGCTGTTCGCCGCACTCGTCGGCGAGGACGCCCCAGATCACCTCGGGGCGGTGGTTGAGCCGGCGGTCGCGCATCACGTCGAAGAGCGAGCCGGCCGCGCCGGCCTTCTCGTCGAGGGCGCCGTAGACCACCCGGTCGATCCGGGACAGCACGATGGCGCCCGCGCACATGGTGCACGGCTCCAGGGTGACGACCAGTGTGCAGCCGCTCAGCCGCCATTCCCCGGTCTTCTCGGCCGCCTGCCGGATCGCGACCACCTCGGCGTGCGCGGTCGGGTCGCCGACCGCCTCGCGCTCGTTGTGGCCGCGTCCGATCACCTCGCCGTCCGGGTCCAGGACGAGCGCCCCGACCGGCACGTCCCCGGTGGCCGGCGCCAGTGCGGCCTCGGCCATGGCCAGGCGCATCGGCGCCGCCCAGCGGTCGCGGACCGGGTCGGGGCGGACGGGTGCGGGCAACGGGGGGACGCGCGGAACGGTCAGCGGGGTGGATGCGGGCTGCATGGCATCCAGTGTCGGGTATCCGGCGGCGGACACCGGTACGACCGACCGCTCTACCGGACGGCCTCCAGGACCTCGCCGCAGCCCAGGGCCTCGGCGATCTCCTCCAGGGCGTCGCCCGGCACCGCGCCCTCGCCGCTGAGCGCGAGCAGGTCCTCGGAGGCGAGGCCGAACTCGGTGAGCAGATGGGCGTCGCCCAGCGGGCCGACCGGGACGCCGCCGCGGGCGTCGGCGTCCTCCTCGTCCTGCTCCCCGGCCTCCTCGGTCTCGTCCAGCAGGTGGTCCAGGTCGCCGAACTCGCTCTCGCCGGCCTGGTCGACCAACTCGTCGGTGAGGACGGACCCGTAGGAGCTGCGGGCGGCGGCGGCGCCGTCCGACACGAAGATCCGCGGGTCCTCCTCGCCGTCCACGCGGACGACGGCGAACCAGGCGTCCTCCTGTTCGATGAAGATCAGGACGCTGTCGTCGTCCTGGGCGGAGTCGCGGGCCAGGTCGGCCAGATCGGCCAGGGTTTCGACGTCGTCGAGCTCCGTCTCGCTCACATCCCACCCGTCCTCAGTGCGAGCAAGCACTGCAGCGAAGTACGCCACCAGGGACACTCCCAAGATCATCGGTCTCGGCTGCCGGCGCGCACGGGCGACGCGAAAATCTGGCCGCCCCCGCGCCAGGGGCGGTCCGCTTGTTCGGACCGTCCCATCGGAATCGTGACAGAAAGCCCGCCCTCGCGGGGGGTGTTCGGCAGCGCGTCTTTGCAGGTCGTGTCGGAAGGGCCGGGTGGCGGACGGCGAAGTCGGGCGTGGCGGTCCGAAGCCGGTCGAAATTTGCTCCGAACGCCCGTCGGGGGTCGCCTCGGGCCGTTTCCGGGTCCGCGCCCGGGGTCCGCCCCGGGCGCGCGGCGCGGCGGCGCGGGGCCGTCCGGGCCTTGTCAGATCCGGAAGGTTCGCATCCGCATGGCCTCGCGCATCCGCCGCTCCTTGGTCCGCCGGGGCTGGACCCGCTCCCGCAGCTCGCGCGCCTCGGTGAGTTCGCGCAGGAAGACGGCCCGCCGCCTGCGGCGCTCCGCCTCGGTCTCGGGGTGGTCGTACGGCGGGCCCGGGCTCCGGCCCGACCCGTCGACGGGCTCGTCCATCGAGCCGTCCCCGGCGTTCGGGTTGCTCGTCATAAGACGTGACATTCCCAGAACGGCCCGGTTGATACCACAGGAGGCACTTCCGTCCGGACATTCGCGACAGGTCACGGCGTGTCACGGGCGTGTCACCCGACCCGCCGCCCGGCTGGGGCACGGCGGGTCGTACACCCGTCCAGACCCGGGCTAACCTCGACACATGCGTCTCCACGTCGTCGACCACCCCCTGGTCGCCCACAAGCTCTCCACCCTGCGCGACGAGCGCACCGACTCGCCGACCTTCCGTCGCCTGACCGACGAGCTGGTGACCCTCCTCGCCTACGAGGCCACCCGCGACGTCCGCACCGACGAGGTGGAGATCACCACGCCCGTCGCGGTCACGCTGGGTACCCGGCTCAGCTACCCGCGCCCGCTGGTGGTCCCGATCCTGCGGGCGGGCCTCGGCATGCTGGACGGGATGACCCGCCTGCTGCCGACCGCCGAGGTGGGCTTCCTCGGCATGGTCCGCAACGAGGAGACCCTGGAGGCCTCCACCTACGCCACCCGGATGCCGGACGACCTCTCCGGCCGCCAGGTCTACGTGCTCGACCCGATGCTGGCCACCGGCGGCACCCTGGTCGCCGCGATCAGGATGCTGATCGAGCGCGGTGCCACCGACGTCACCGCCGTGGTGCTGCTGGCCGCGCCGGAGGGCGTCGAGGTGATGGAGCGGGAGCTGGCAGGTCTGCCGGTCACCGTGGTCACCGCCGCCGTGGACGAGCGTCTCAACGAGAACGGCTACATCGTCCCCGGCCTGGGCGACGCGGGCGACCGGCTGTACGGCACGGCCGGCTGAGCCCCCCAGCCCGAACCACCCGGACCACCGAACACCGAGAGCCCCCGGCACTGCGTCTGCCCTG
>NZ_JBHXTL010000217.1:0-9706 GCF_042677365.1 Kitasatospora sp. NPDC127116 | reverse complement strand
CGGCCCCGCCGAACGGCGGGAGCGGCCCTCGGGTGTGATGACGTCCCAACGGTGCGGCCGGGCGAACGAATACGACGGCTTCTTCGGTTCACCGTCCCGGGCGGGGAATTCGTGAAAGGAAAGTCCCCTGGTCACAAGGGGTGCGAGACGGCCCGAGCCGTGGAGTGTGCACGTCATTTCAATGGCATGTTCCCGATTGGACCGAGGACGGTACGAGGAATTCGCTCATTGCTCACGTGAATCGCGCGAGTCCCTTCCGTTCCCGGATTGAATCTGACAGCATCGTCCGCTATCCGGTGACCGAATGCCGGTGATCAGTGCGCCGGTTGGGCCCGCAGGGTGCCCGTCCGCAGCCGACCTCCCCGGACCGGATCGACGCGTGGGGCCGGGATGCGACCGGGGCGCGACCGGGGGAGGAACGTGATGCTCGGCTCCGTTGTGCGCAGGCTGCGCCACGTGGAGGAGAAGTGACCGCCCGGGCCGGCACCCCCGTGCCCACCCGCGACTCCGCCCACCGCCCACCGCGCTGGGTCCGCACCAGGCTGCGGGCGAACCCGCTGTCGGCGCTGCTCATGGCGGCCCTCGCGTTCGTCACCGTCTTCCTCGCGGCGGCCCTCCCCCGCATCGCGAACCGGGGCGCGGACACGGCACTCCAGGACTTCGTCAGCGGGAAGGGCCCCAACCAGACCAGCCTGCAGACCACTTCCAGGACCCGGGACGACGACACCGCCGTCGAACTCGACCGGGTGCAGCGGCAACTGGTCGAACAGGTCGGCCGGCGGCTGACGCCGTCCCGAGCGGGGCAGGCCTACGGTGCCCGCGCCCTGGGCGACCACTCCATGGCCAATCCGGGGTACGCCCACATCTCGGACAAGGAGCCCTACCCGGTCCTCAGCCTGCTCCACCTGCACGACCTGGCCGCCCGGGCCACCCTCACCGACGGCACCTGGCCGACCCCCGGCGCCGTCGGCGGTCCGCTGCCGATCGTGGTCAGCGAGAAGGCCGCCGAGACCATCCGCATCAAACTCGGTGACGTCATCGACAACGGCGTCGAGAGCTCCGGCGCCAGGCGGACCACCGTGGTGGTCGGCCTCTACCGGGTCAACGACCCCCAGGACCCGTTCTGGGACGACCTCGGCTGCCCGGCCCGCGCCTGCCTGAACACCAAGCCCGACCACGAGCACTGGACGACCAGCGGGTTCGTCGACGGCGGCAGCCTGCCCGCGCTGGTCCGCTGGGGTTCGACCGCCGAGAATTTCTGGCGGCTGCCCGTCGACCCCGCCTCGCTGCACGCCGACCGGATCGACCGCACCCGCGACGTCATCAGATCCTTCCTGACCGGGCGCGACGCCACCGCCCTCCTCGACGCGACCGGACGCGCCGACCTGCAGACCGTCTCCGGCCTGCCCGACGTCCTCACCCGGGCGGACGAGCGCTACCGTGCCTCGCTGCCGCTCAGCGCGATCGGCCCGGCCGGCGTCGCGGGCGTCGCCACCGTGGTGCTCTTCCTGGCCGCCGCGCTCACCACCGACCGGCGCGCCGCCGAGATCCGGCTGCTCCGGGCTCGCGGCGGTTCCCTCGCCGGGGTGCTGCGACGGCTGATCGGCGAGGGGGCGGTCACCGTCCTGCCCGCCGCCGTGCTCGCCACGGCCCTCGCCCTGGTGCTGCTGCCCACCCCCCGGTGGGACCGCGCGGTGTCGGCCGCCCTGGTCGCGACCCTGATCGCGCTGCTGGCCTTTCCGGTCCGCGCGGCCCTGCTGTGGTCCCGTCGACGACCGGCCGGCGGCCGCCGCCGACTGGTCGGCGAACTCGCCGTCCTGGCGGTCACCGCCGCGGCCGTGGCGGAGGTCCGGCGCCGGGGTGTCGGCCACCCCGGGGCCGGGGTGGACCCGCTGCTGGTCGCCGCGCCGCTCCTGCTCGCCGTCACCGGCGGACTGCTGCTGGCCAGGATCGAACCGGTGGTGGTCGGCCGGCTGGCCGCCCTCGCCGGCCGGGGCCGCGGCCCGATCGGCTTCCTCGGCCTCGCCCGGGCCGCCCGCGACGGCTCCGGCCGCCGCAAGCCCTCCGTGCTGCCGCTGCTCGCCCTGCTGATCGCCGTCACCACGACCGGCTTCGGCGCCACCGTGCTCGACACCGTCGACCACGTGCGGACCCGCGCCGCGCGCATCGCCACGGGCGGGGACATCGGCGTCGCCCTCCCGGACTACGCCACCCTGACCGCGCCGTTCACCGAGGCCGCCGCCGCCCTGCCGGGCGTCCGGGCCTCGACCGCGGCCTGGATCGAGCCCAGAGCCCGCTTCTTCGCCACCGACCGGGACTACACCGAGGCCGACCTGGTGGTGGTGGCCGACCCGGCGGCGTACGCCGAGATAGCCCGGGCCCTCGGCGTCGGCGGGTTCGATCCGGCGAAGCTGGCCGGGACGTCCGGCGGCGGCCGGGACACCCCGGTGCCCGCCCTGGTCAGCCGCGACCTGGCCGAACGCCTGGCCGCAGGGCCGTCCCGGGTGCGCACGCCCAACGGCAACGACCTGCACCTCACCGTCGCCGGTGTCGTCGGCGCCACCCCCGCACTGCCGGACCCGGGCAAGCCGTTCGTCGTCGTCCCCGCCGGCCCCGCCTGGGAACGACTGCCGGACACCAGGCGCGTCAACACGTGGTTCGCCGTCGGCGACGTCGACCCCGACCGGGTCAGAACGGTCCTGCGGGACAACAGCGGGGACCGACCGGTCGGACTGGCCAAGCTGATCGCGGACGACGCCACCGCCGTCGGCAAGGACACCCACGGCCTGCCCTCGGGATACACCGTGCACAGCAGCCGGGAGACCGCCGCCGCGCTCGGTGACGACCCGCTGCAGCACGCCGCCGGGCGGCTGTTCCGGTACGCGGCCGCCGCCGGAGCCGGATTCGCCCTGCTCGCCGTCCTGCTGACGCTCTTCCGGGCCGCGCCCGACCGCACCGCCGTGCTCGCCCGACTGCGCACCATGGGCATGCGGCCCAGGCAGGGGCTGGCACTGATCATGACCGAGGCGCTGCCGCAGACCCTGGCCGCGGCCGTCGGCGGCGGCCTGATCGCACTGGCGGCGGTCGCCCTGCTGGGCGGGGCCTTCGACATCTCGACGCTGGTCGGCGCCAAGGTCGGGGACGTCGTCGTCCCCGTGCTGATGCCGGTGCTGCTGCCCACCGCGGGCCTGGCCCTGCTGGTCGGGCTCGGGGTGGTGGTGGAGACGCTGGTCGCCGGCCGGCGCCGGATCGCCACCGAACTGCGGGCGGGTGAGCAGTCGTGACACCCGGAGCAGCCAGGGCCCCCGGTCGGCGCCCCGGTCGCCCGGTCGCTCCGGTCCCCGGGGCCGGGGCCGGGGGCGGGGCCGGGCCGGGCCGCCGGACGCGGGGGTGCGGCGGTCAGTACTCGTTCTTGACGACGAAGAACGAGCCGCGGATGACACCGGCGAGCTTCGACTTCTGCCGGGCGAACTTGAAGCGGGAGGCGAGCTCCTCCGGGATCTCCATCCCCTCGGAGAGCTTGAACCCGACCGCCCGCTTCTTGGCGTCGTCGACGGTGTACATCACGTTGACCGACAGCCCGCTCTCGTAGAAGACATAGGCCATGCGGATGTTCTCGACCTGGAAGGCCGTGGCCTCCAGCGGGCGGGACGCGATGACGATGTCCCGTTCCTCCTTGAGGATCCGGTGCACCCAGTCGACGGCCTCCCGGGCGTCGCCGGCCGGCTCCACCGTGAAGGCGTGGTCGTACTTGTTCCTGAAGTAGCGGGCCTCGTTCGCCCGCAGACCGGCCAGCGCCTCCGCGACGGGTGAAGACTCCAGACCGACGGTCGAGACGGTGTCGAAATCCACGGTGTAGGTCATGGCGGGTTCTTCCTCGTCGGCGTCGGTGGACGGCGGACGCCCCGGCACCCGCGCCGGAACGAGTGCTGCCTCGTCCCGCGTCCCACGTCCCGCTCCGAGCGCTGGTCGCCGTGGACCGGGATGCCGTCGGCTCCCGCCAGTATGCGGGCCGGGTGGGGCTGGTTCCAGGTCCTGAAGGTGGTGTCGCGCCCGGTGAAGCCGTTCTCCGACCTGCCTGGACGGTGCGGCCGGGGTGCCGGAGGCCGCGGCGGACGTCCGTCGCACCGTGCCCGGCGCCGCCCTGGTTCCCGTCGACGCCACGGGTCACCAGGTGACAGGCAACGCGTCGAGGCCGTAGACCTCGTTGTTGACGCGGTAGGGCACGTCCTCGGCGGGACACGCGAGCGCGAGACCGGGCAGACGCCGCAGGAGCGCGGGCACCGCGATCCGCAGTTCGGCGCGGGCCAGCGGAGCGCCGAGGCAGTGGTGCGGGCCGTGCCCGAACGCCAGGTGCGACACGGGTTTGCGTGCGATGTCGAAGCGGTCCATCCCGGCGCCGAGCGCCGGGTCGCGGTTGGCCACCGGCAGTTGACAGACGACCTGGTCACCGGCCTTGATCGGCACGCCGCCGATCTCGGTGTCGCACCGCGCGGTCCGGGCCAGCGCGGTGCTGGACACGGACAGGTACCGCAAAAGTTCCTCGACGGCGGTGTCGATCACCGGATCGCCCTCGGTGGCGTCGCGCAACCGGTCGGCCTGTTCCGGGTGCGACAGCAGGGCGAGCACGCCCAGGCCGATCGTGTTGGACACCGTGACGTGGCCGGCGAGCAGCAGCAACTCGCAGACGCCGACCAGTTCGGAGTCCGACACCGCGCCGCCGTGCTCCCGGACGAGCATGCCGATCATCCCGTCGTCCGGGCTGCGCCGCTTCTCCGCCACCAGGGAGGCCATGTACGCGTGCGATTCCCGGCCGGCCGCGAGCCGTTCCTCGATGGGGAGCCCGAGATCCAGCGTGGTACGGGACCAGCGGTGGAACTGCCCCTGGTCGGGGTCGGGAACGCCGAGCATCGCGCAGATCACCCCGAGCGGCAGCGGCAGGGCGAAGTCGGCCATCAGGTCCGCCGTGGGACCCCGCGATTCCATGGCGTCGATCAGCTCGCCGACCAGGGTGCGGATCATCGGCTCCAGTGAGCGGATCCGCTTCCCGGTGAACTCCGGCGTCAGGACGTGGCGCAGCCGTGTGTGCTCCGGCGGGTCCATGTTGAGGAGCTCGTTCGGCAGGACCGGAGCGCGTTGCGGGTCGTACATCGCGAACGTCTCCTGGTCGGCCAGCACGCGCCGCACGTCGGCGTGCCGGGTGACGAGCCAGTACTCACCGACCCGGTGCAGCCAGAAGTCCTGGACGCGCCGAACCCGGTCCCCGCGCTGGACCTCACCCAGCGCCGGGCCCGGGCCGAGCCCGTCGCGACGGTAGAAGATCGAGATCGGCGGCACTTCCTGCTGCTCACTCATGGAACCTCCCGTGATCGCCCGATACCCACTTGCCGATACCGACTTCCCGATACCCAGGCGCTCGTGCCGCTGCGCGCGTCGGCCTCGGTCCTGTGCGGCGCGCGGGGGCGCGGAGGCCTCGCACCCGCTCCCTCCCCCGAGCCGGAGCCGCCCCCGGCCCCTGTTTCCTCCCCGGCCGTTCCGCGGGGTGCGTCTTTTTCCGGGAACCCCTTGACAGGTATAGACCATTCCGCTTGAGTCTGGGTCAGCCCCGCACCGGCCCGCACCCCGGTCGGCCCGTCCCCCACGACGTGCCCACACCCGCGGGGCCCGGCTCCCCTGCCCCGACGTCCCTACCTCCACGACCGTGCGGCCCCACACCGCACAAGGGGTGATCAAGTGTCCACGAAACGCCTGCTCGCGCTGCTCTCCGCCGTCGCCACGGCGCTGGCGGTGGTCCTGCTGCTGCCCGCGGCCAACGCCAGCGCCGCCGTCTGCGCCACGCCCTGGAACTCCTCGGCCGTCTACACCGGCGGCGCCGCCGTCTCCTACGACGGCCACAACTGGCTCGCCAAGTGGTGGACCCAGAACGAGCCGCCCAGCACCGGAGGCTCCGGCGTCTGGTCCGACCAGGGCGGCTGCGGCACCGGCCCGACGACGACCCCGACCCCGACCGTCACGCCGACGTCCACGTCCACCGGCACGCCGAACCCGAGCGGATTCCCGGTCAGCCAGGCCCAGTTCGACCAGATGTTCCCGAACCGGAACCCCTTCTACACCTACCAGGGCCTGATCGACGCCCTCGCCGCCTACCCCGCCTTCGCGGCCACCGGCAGCGACACCGTCCGCAAGCAGGAGGCCGCGGCCTTCCTCGCCAACGTCAACCACGAGACCGGCGCGCTGGTCTACGTGGTCGAGCAGAACACCGCCAACTACCCCCACTACTGCGACACTTCACAGCCGTACGGCTGCCCGGCCGGGCAGGCCGCGTACTACGGGCGCGGCCCGATCCAGCTGAGCTGGAACTTCAACTACAAGGCGGCCGGCGACGCCCTCGGCATCGACCTGCTGCGCAACCCCAACCTGGTGCAGACCGACCCGGCCGTCGCCTGGAAGACCGCACTCTGGTACTGGAACACCCAGAACGGGCCGGGCACCATGACCCCCCACAACGCGATCGTCAACGGCTACGGCTTCGGCGAGACCATCCGCAGCATCAACGGCTCACTGGAGTGCAACGGCGGCAACCCCGCACAGGTACAGAGCCGGATCAACGCCTACCAGCGCTTCACCCAGCTGCTCGGCACCGTACCGGGCAACAACCTGAGCTGCTGAACACCCAAGACCCGTCAGACAACTGATCACCTGCCCGGTCCGCGAAGCCAGCGGACCGGGCAGGCCGGCGCCGGCAGGCGGTCCGGCCCTGCTCTCGGACCGGACCGCCCACCGCGTGCTACTCCTCGCCAGGCCGCCCGGCCCGCCGGGAGGAACAGGCGACCGGTGCCGCTCGGGCAGACCTCGCTCCGGGGTCCAGCGGTACAGGAAGCGCTCCACCAGGAGTTCGTACCGACGCGCTTCCAGTCGGGGCGGAACCGGGTACGCCGATGGCCTTCACGGGCGCCCAGGGGGTCGGGGAGTGCGTCGAAGAGATGAGCGTCGCTCGCGGAGAGCGCGCGGATGACCGGATCGGTCATGGATTCCTCCGGGATACAGGCTGCTTGGAGCGCTCCCGGTCAGACCTCACGAACCACGCCGGGACAGCGGAAGAGGGAGCGCTGGAAAGGTGTGAACCGCACGGCACTCGCCTCCTTCCGTTCGTCTCGGGGCGTGGAGCCACACAGTACGTGATCTTCCGTGCGGCCGCCCACGGATTTCCGCACCCCTTGAAGGAGGGGCGGTAACCAGCCATCCTGCCCACCCGGTTCGGCCACCTGCCCCTGCCCCTGCCCCCGCTCGTCCTCTCCCTCGGCCCGGTCGCCCAACAACATGCTCACCACGTACAGTTCCAGCCCCGCCCTGCAAGCCGCGGGCCTCCGCATCCGCCCGTGGGGCGGCTCACCTGGACATCCTCACCGCCACCGCGACCGTGCGCCGATGATCACGAACTGCGGGTGCCGAGAATGTAGTTGACCTTCAAGCCATCGCCCCACACACTGAGACATGTGCAATGTTACATTGCAACAACACTCCGTTCGTCTCGGCGAAACCCATGCGGGATGCCTATGCAGAAGGAGAGCCCCTCGTGTCCCACGTCGCCCTGGCGGATGCCCCGTGCGGTGAGTCCGACGAGTCCCTTGTCGCAGGCCAGAGCTGCAGCAAGGACGGGGATAGCGTTGGCCCGGTCGCCGACCCGCTCCTGTCGCACGGTCAGCCGGCGGTGGCCGAGCAGCCAGGAGACGGTGCGTACGGCCTTCCCCCCGTGGCAGTCACCCCGCTCGCCACTGTCGAGTCCGGGCCGGACCACCGGACCACCATGACCAGGGCCTCGAAGGCCCGGCCGTCGCGGGGGCGGCGCACCGGCGGTGCACGGTCGACAGCGAGACGCCGAACGCCGGGACAAGGGACCGACGGAGTGGCCAGGCCCCCCCGTTCGTGGAGATCCGGCCGGCAGGACAGATCCACCCCCATCGGGATGCACCACTCCGCTTGACGCACCGGCCCCGCACGAGAAATTTTCCAGATGGCCAGTTCGCGAATGCTGTCGCAAATTTCGCCACCCCGGTGGCATCATTTTCCGGACCGCCGAACGGCGAAATCCTTGCCAATTTACTGTGACTGGTTGTCTATGATGGTAACTTCATGACCAAAAAGCCGGGAATTTTAGAAGACCGAGGGTTCAGGGGGCTCTTCGCCGCTACGGCAGTGAGTGCCGCCAGTGTCAGTGTGGCGAGGATCGCCATCCCGCTGGTCGCAGTCCTTGCGCTGGATGCCGGAGCGTTCGAAGTGGGGCTCGTCTCCACCTTCCTCACTCTCCCGTTCCTGCTGGTCGGCCTGCCGGCCGGCGTGTGGGTGGACCGGCTTCGGCGTCGCAGAATCCTTGTCCTGTGCCAGCTTGCGCGTTCTCTCATTCTTCTTTCCATTCCTCTGTGCTGGTGGGTCGACCTCCTTTCGATCTGGCAGCTCTACGCCACCGTTCTCCTGTTCGGCGCGTGCAACGTATTCTTTGACGTCGCGTACCAGAGTTATCTCCCCAGCCTTGTGGGTCGGGACAGGGTGCTGGAGGGGAATGCGAAGCTCACCGGCGTCCAGCAGGTCTTTGCCGTGGGTGGCCCTTCACTGGGCGGTCAGGCCGTGGCACTGCTCACGGCTCCGGTCTCCTTCGTGGTGACCAGCGTCGGCCTTCTGATCTCCTCGGCCTGCATCGCACGGATTCGCGCCGAAGAGGCGGAGCCGGTCCGTGGAACGGAATCCCGTATGCTCCAGGAGATCGGGGCTGGGCTCCGTCTGGTGCGCGGAAGCTCTCGGCTCCTCGCGATCGCCGGGTCCTCCGCCTGGCTGAACTTGACGTGGTATGCCGCTTACACGGTGATGATGCTCTTCCTGGCGAGGACGCTCGATCTGTCGCCCGCCTTGATCGGAATCTTCCTGAGCGTATCCGGAGCGGGTGGGCTCCTCGGGTCCTTCCTGGCGAGGCGGATTTCCGAGAAGGCCGGCCCCGGTCCTGCCATGTGGTTGATCCTGCTCCTCGGCTCCCCTTTTGCGCTCGTCCTTCCCTTTGTCGGATCCGGCTGGACGCTCTGGATCGCGGCCTGCGCCGACGGTGTCACGGCGTTTATGATCGTCGTCTACAATGTCACTCAAGTCAGCTGCACACAGACCCTGACCCCCGATGAATATCTCGGGCGAGTAAATGCCACGATGCGATTCCTGACCTGGAGCTTCATGCCCGTCGGCTCCGTACTGGGCGGCGCCGTGGCCGGGTGGCTCGGGGTACGCCAGGGGCTTTTCGTGTGTGCCGCCGCGGGCTGTTTCGCCTTTATTCCGATTCTCCTTTCGCCGCTGCGTACCATGCGGAAGTTCCCGTCGTCGCCCAACGGTGACGATGAGGCTCCTGAAGGAGTTACGGCGGCGGCCGCCAAGCGCTGAGCACCTCATTCTTGAGTGTTGTCCGACTGACTTGTCTTCATTCTTGATGTGCCCCCTTCATTGTGCGCTGCGAGCTCTCCTGCATGCCCTGCGGAGAGAACTCCAACCCGCACGAGAGGGGTGCCGACCTGTGCCTAGAGAGGGTTCTCGGAGCGATGGCTGTGGGTAGCGACGACTTATCCGCATCGGTTGTTGATGGTCAATTGGCCTACTGGCGTGAGGTGTTGGCGGGTCTGGAGCCGTTGGAGCTGCCGACGGACCGGCCGCGGCCCTCGGTGCGGTCGGG
>NZ_JBHXTL010000216.1:0-9845 GCF_042677365.1 Kitasatospora sp. NPDC127116 | reverse complement strand
CCAACCACCCGCTGCACGCCGCCGCCGTCTCGCTCGCCAACACCGACGGCCTGCTGCTGACCGGCCGGCTCTCGCTGCGCACCCCCCCGTGGCTGGCCGACCACGCCGTCGACGGTACCGTCCCGCGTCCTCGTCGCGGCGGGGGTGACGGAGGTTACAGCCCGGACGGCGCCCGGCAGCCGGACGGCCGGGGCGGGCACCCGCACGGGCGAACTACAGTCGTCGGTATGACGAGAACCCCGGACAGCGCCGTCCGCTCCTACATCGACCGGCACCAGGCCGCCTTCCTCGCCGACCTCGCCGAGTGGCTGGCCATCCCCTCGGTCTCGGCCGATCCGGACCGGGCCGGCGACGTGCGGCGATCGGCCGAGTGGCTGGCCGCCAAGCTCGGCGAGACCGGCTTCCCGGTGACCGAGGTGTGGGAGACCGAAGGCCTGCCCGCGGTGTTCGCCGAGTGGCCCTCCGGGGACCCGTCCGCGCCGACCGTCCTGGTCTACGGGCACCACGACGTGCAGCCCGCGGCGCGGGAGGACGGCTGGGAGACCGAGCCGTTCACCCCGACCGTGGTCGACGGCCGGCTGTACGCGCGCGGCGCCGCCGACGACAAGGGCCAGGTGTTCTTCCACACCCTGGGCGTGCGCGCCCACCTGGCCGCCACCGGCCGCACCGCGCCGGCCGTCAACCTCAAGCTGCTGATCGAGGGCGAGGAGGAGTCCGGCTCGCCGAACTTCGCCGAGCTGGTCCGGCGCGAGGCCGGGCGGCTGGCCGCCGACGTGGTGGTCATCTCGGACACCGGCATGTGGTCCGCGACCACGCCGACCGTCTGCACCGGCATGCGCGGCCTGGCCGACGCCCAGATCGACCTGTACGGGCCGGACACCGACATCCACTCCGGTTCCTTCGGCGGCGCGGTCCCCAACCCGGCCCAGGTCGCGGCGGAGCTGGCCGCCGGCCTGCACGACGCCGACCGCAGGGTCGCGATCCCGGGCTTCTACGACGGCGTCGTCGAACTGACCGATACCGAGCGCGAGCTGTTCGCCGAGCTGCCCTTCGACGAGGAGCAGTGGCTGCGGGTCGCCAAGTCGTACGGCACCCGCGGCGAGGCCGGCTACTCCACCCTGGAGCGGATCTGGGCCCGCCCGACCGCCGAGGTCAACGGCATCTGGGGCGGCTACACCGGCCCCGGCGGCAAGACCATCGTCCCCGCCTCGGCGCACCTCAAGCTGTCCTTCCGGCTGGTCGCCGGACAGGAGGTGGAGAAGGTCCGCGAGGCGGTGCGGGCCTGGGTGGCCGAGCGGGTGCCCGCGGGCGTCCGGTACGAACTGGTCTTCCCGGGCGCGACCCGGCCCTGCCTGACCCCGCTGGACCACCCGGCGCTCCGGTCCACCGTCCGGGCGATGGGGCGGGCCTTCGGCCAGAAGATCCTCTTCACCCGCGAGGGCGGTTCCGGCCCCGCCGCCGACCTCCAGGACGTGCTGGGCGCGCCGGTGCTGTTCCTCGGCATCTCGGTGCCCTCGGACGGCTGGCACTCGGTCAACGAGAAGGTCGAGCTGGACCTGCTGGCCAAGGGCGTGGAGACGGCCGCGTACCTCTGGGGCGACCTGGCGGAGAACTTCCGGCCGGGGGCATGACCCCGGGTTCGAGCACCATGGCAGCCAGATCACTCATCCGGATGATTCACCACGTGGGGATGGAACAGACGTGAGCACCGTGCCTGAGACCGAGCGCCCGTTGCACCTGGCACTGGCCCGGTCCGGGGTGGACCGGGCGGCCGAGCACCGCCTCGACGAGCCCTGGCTGGCGGCGGCCTGGAGCCACCCGAGCACCCGGGTCCTGCCGATCGCGGGCGGCGAGGCCTTCGTGGTCGACACCGCGCAGGGCACCGAACTCGTGCTGATGCCCTCCTTCGAGGCGCCGCAGACCGGCGACCGGTACTTCCTGGGCACCGACGAGGACGGCGTCTCGTACTTCGCGCTGGCCGGCGAGAGCCTGCCCGGGCGCCTGGACGGCGACGCCCGCCCGGCCGGGCTGCGCGAGGTCGGCGGGCTGCTGTCCGACCGGGACGCCGGGCTGCTGGTGCACGCGGTGGCGCTGGAGCACTGGCACCGGCTGCACAGCTTCTGCTCGCGCTGCGGGCACCCGACCGAGAAGGCCGGCGCCGGGCACGTGCGGCGCTGCACCTCCTGCGCGGCCGAGCACTACCCGCGCACCGACCCGGCGGTGATCATGGTGATCACCGACGAGCAGGACCGCTGCCTGCTCGGCCGCCAGGCGCTGTGGCCGGAGGGCCGCTGGTCCACGCTGGCCGGCTTCGTCGAGCCGGGGGAGTCGATCGAGCAGGCGGTGGCCCGCGAGGTGCAGGAGGAGGCGGGCGTGCGGGTCGGCGAGGTGCGCTACGTCGCCAGCCAGCCCTGGCCGTTCCCGTCCAGCCTGATGCTCGGCTTCCTGGGCCGGGCGCTGCCCGGCGGCACCGAGATCACCGTGGACGGCGAGGAACTGGCCGAGGCGCGCTGGTTCTCCCGCGAGGAGCTGCGGGCCGGGATGGAGGCGGGCGAGATCCTGCCGCCGTCCGGCATCTCGATCGCCCGGCACCTGGTCGAGCTCTGGTACGGGGAGCCGCTGCCCTCGGCGGCGCGCTGGTAGCCCTGCGGTAAAGCGGTCCGTACGAAGCGGTCGGCCCGAAAGCGGCCCGCCCGAATGGTGCCCGGACCAAGGGGGCGCGTGGAGAATTCCGCGCGCCCCCCTTTTACTGCGCAATCCCTTCCCGAATTCGCCACGACCAGCTGTTCGTATCCGGACGGGCCAGTTCTGCTACCGGGAGGGGCTCGCAGGGCTCCGAAGTCAACCCGCGCGGACGATATTGCCGGAAACGGCTGAAACCGGCTCGCCGTGCTCGCTACATTCACGAGGGTGACAATCCCCCGGGGCACCGCCCAATCCCCCAAATACCAGCGCCTCGCCGCCGACCTGCGCCGCCGGATCGCCGAGGGCGAGTTCACCGCCGACGCGGCCCTGCCGGTCGAGAGCGAACTGGAGCGCCAGTACGGCGTCGCCCGCAACACCGTCCGGCTCGCCGTCGACGTCCTGGTCAACGAGGGCCGCCTGGTCCGCCTCCAGGGCAAGGGCACCTACCTGCGCGAACACCCCGTCCTGGACCACCGCGCCTACGGGCCCGGCCTGACCCCCGCGCCGCGCGACTGCCTCGCCGCGCCCTCCGCCGTCTACCTCGGCGAGGCCGCCGAGGCCGGACGGGAGCTCGGCACCGACTTCGAGATGATGATCGTCCGGGCCCGGGTGGACATCGCCGAACGGCTCGGACTGCGCCCCGGCGAGGCCATCGTGGTCCGCCGCCAGCTGCGGCTGCTCGACCGCGAGCCGTACTCCATCGAGGAGAGCCACTACCGGGCCGGCCTCGCCGCCGGCACCCCGCTGATGGAGCCCGACCCCGTCGAGGGCGGCGACGAGGCGGTGCTCGCCACCCTCGGACGCACCGAGATCGGCGCCGTGGACCACCTGGTCGCGCGGATGCCCGGCCCCGAGGAGGCCCAGTGGTTCCAGGGCGGCCCCGGGGTGCCGCTGATGGTGCAGACCCGCGTCACCTACGACCGGCGCGGGCCCGTCCGGGTCATCGAGACCCGCTACTCGGCCGACCGCAGCAGGCTCGTCTACGGCGTCGGCGACCTCGGCGCCCGCACCACCCTGCCCGCCCCCGCCGCGCCCGTCGACCCGGCCCGGGCCGACGCGCCGTGACGCGCGCCGGCCCCCGGCGGCCCGGGCCGGACCCGGCGGCCTCAGGCCGCCAGGGCCTTCTTGACCTGCAGCAGGCTCGGGTTCGTCATGACGACCCGCTCGCCGCCGCCGGCCGGCGTCACCAGCACCGTCGGAACGGTCTGGTTGCCGTTGTTCACCGACTCGACGAAGGACGCCGACGCCGGGTCCTCCTCGATGTTGATCTCGGTGTAGCCGATGCCTTCGCGCTCCAGCTGGCTCTTGAGTCGGTTGCAGTACCCACACCAGGTCGTGCTGTACATCGTCACGGTGCCGGACATCGAGGGGGCTCCTTCGAAAGAGAGGTGCGTACGGTCTCCGGAGGCAACGTCCACCGGGCGGCGGGCATTCCGGTATGGCGTCGACCGTCGTACGGAGCGATCATCCTGCGATCGCACCGGGCCTGTGGACAACCCCCTCCGCGATGTCCCACCGGGCTGAGAGGATGGAACGCATGCAGGAAGACCTCTTGAGCGGCAGCCCCTACGACGGCCCCCACGGCTCCCCCTGGGCCGACCCCGGCGCCGCGACGGGCCCGGACGCCGTGCTCGCCGGGCTCGACCCCGAGCAGCGCGCCGTCGCCACCGCCCTGCAGGGCCCGGTCTGCGTCCTGGCCGGCGCCGGCACCGGCAAGACCCGCGCCATCACCCACCGGATCGCCTACGGCGTGAGCAGCGGCGTCTACCACCCCCAGCAGGTCCTCGCCGTGACCTTCACCGCCCGCGCGGCCGGCGAGATGCGCGGCCGGCTGCGCCAGCTCGGCGCCGAGGGCGTCCAGGCCCGCACCTTCCACGCCGCCGCGCTGCGCCAGCTCCAGTACTTCTGGCCGCGCGCCGTCGGCGGCCCCGTGCCCCAGCTCCTGGAGCGCAAGGTCCAGCTGGTGGCCGAGGCGGCCGGCCGCTGCGGCCTGCGCGTCCAGCGCACCGAACTGCGCGACCTCACCGCCGAGATCGAATGGGCCAAGGTCACCCAGATCGCCCCCGAGGACTACCCGGTGGCCGTCGCCAAGTCCGGCCGCGAGGCCCCCCGCGACCCGGCCGAGACCGCTCAGGTCTACCGCGTCTACGAGGAGGCCAAGAGCCGCCGCGGCAGCATGGACTTCGAGGACGTCCTGCTGCTCACCGCCGCGATCCTGGAGGACCGCCCGGACATCGCCGAGCAGGTCCGCTCCCAGTACCGGCACTTCACCGTCGACGAGTACCAGGACGTCTCCCCGCTCCAGCAGCGCCTGCTCGACCGGTGGACCGGCCCGGACGGCGGCGCCAGCCTCTGCGTCGTCGGCGACGCCAGCCAGACCATCTACTCCTTCACCGGCGCCACGCCCGACTACCTGCTCAACTTCCGCAACCGGCACCCCGGGGCGACGGTGGTCAAGCTGGTCCGCGACTACCGCTCCACCCCCCAGGTCGTCCACCTCGCCAACGGGCTGCTCTCCCAGGCCCGCGGCGAGGCCGCCCGGCACCGCCTGGAGCTCGTCTCCCAGCGCGAGGCCGGCCCCGAACCGGTCTACACCGAGTACGAGGACGAGCCCACCGAGGCCGAGACCACCGCCCGCCGGATCAAGGAGCTGCTCGCCGCCGGCGTGCGCGCCAGCGAGATCGCGGTGCTGTTCCGCACCAACGGCCAGTCCGAGGTCTACGAGCAGGCCCTCGCCGACCTCAACGTCCCCTACCAGCTCAAGGGCGCGGAACGGTTCTTCGAACGCCCCGAGGTCCGGGACGCCGGCGTGCTGCTGCGCGGCGCCGCCCGGGCCGCCTCCGACCCGCTCACCGACGACGCCCCGGACCTGGCCGGCCAGGTCCGCGCGGTGCTGGCCACCCGCGGCTTCACCGCCGAGCCCCCGGCCGGCTCCGGCGCCGTCCGGGACCGCTGGGAGTCGCTGGCCGCCCTCGTCCGGCTGGCCGAGGAGTTCGAGCGCACCCGCACCGAGGCAGGCCAGGGCACCGACCTCTCGGCCTACGTCGCCGAGCTGGACGCCCGCGCCGCGGCCCAGCACGCCCCGGCCGTCGAGGGCGTCACGCTCGCCTCGCTGCACGCCGCCAAGGGCCTCGAATGGGACGCCGTCTTCCTGGTCGGCCTCACCGAGGGCACCCTGCCGATCATCTACGCCAAGACCGACGAGCAGGTCGAGGAGGAGCGCCGCCTCCTCTACGTCGGCGTCACCCGCGCCCGCAAGCACCTCAGCCTCTCCTGGGCGCTCTCCCGCTCCCCGGGCGGCCGGGCGAGCCGCAAGCCCAGCCGTTTCCTGGACGGGCTGCGCCCCGGCTCCACCGCTCCCGGCGCGCGCACCGGCGCGCGCGGCGGGCGAGGGGGCGTCGAGCCCGGCGAGCGCTCCGCCGCGCGGCGGGTCCGCGGACCGGTCAAGTGCCGGGTCTGCGACAAGGTGCTCACCGAGGCCGTCGAGCGCAAGCTGCGCCGCTGCGAGAGCTGCCCGTCCACGATGGACGAGGGGCTTTACGAGCGGCTGCGCGAGTGGCGGGCCCGGCAGGCGAAGAAGCAGGGCGCGCCGGCCTACGTGGTGTTCACCGACGCCACGCTGATGGCGATCGCCGAGGACGTGCCCGCCGGCCGCGGGGAGCTGGCCGCCATCTCCGGGGTCGGCGCCCTGAAGCTGGACAAGTACGGGGCGGCCGTGCTCTCGTTGTGTGCGGGGGAGGAGCCCGAGGAGGACCCGGACGACGTCGAGGACGGCGGTTCGGACGATCCGGCCTGAGCCGGTCCGGGCGTGGTCCAGGAGGCCGCTCCGAGGGTTTCGGAACCCGTTGTGTGACGTGCCGAAGAACTCGCGTGAAAAATAGTTTGCGCCGCGTGCCGGGAGCGCAATAGCCTGCCGGAGCGGTCAAGGGGACGCGGTCGCACGGGGTGAAACCTGTGCCGACGCCCCTCGCCCGAGAGCTTCACCACAGCTTTACCGAGACAGACATCCGAACATTCGGAGCCAGGGAGACCAGGCTCCGCGAGACGCCGAGAGGAGGCGAAGACAGTGGGAAACATCATGATCACCAAAATGACTGGCCAGACCGTTGTCGCTGCCTCCCTGCGTGCCGCCCGTCTGCGGGCGCTCGCCGAGCTCGGTGGAACCGGTCTGGGTCTCGACACCACCGGTGTCTCCGTCGCCCCCGTTGTCAGTGGTCCTGGACACACTGATCTGTGCCTCACGGGCAGCAGGAGCGTCGACGGCACCACTGTCGAGACCGGTCTGTCCCGGGGCTGGGCCTCGTTCGGCACGCCGTGCTCCCTGCGCGACGAGCGACCGACCCAGGCACCGAAGGCGGCCGTAGCCGCCGCCATGCATGGCGGCTATGCGCAGGTCATCGGTGCCGAAAACGCCCAGAAGCAGAACGAGCAGCAGATTAACCAGGCCATGGCCGCCTTTACCGGCGCCGAGGCCGTCCGGATGTGGGCCTTCCGCGGCCCTGAACCCTGGAGAGAACGAACCTGAGCCAGCCTCAGGTCGGCACCTCCAGGGCCGCGGAACCCGTCACACCGGGATCCGCGGCCCTTCTGTTTTGTCCGGTACGCAAGACCACCCAGGCCCTCCGGGGCCTCCGGCCCAGCACCACCAGTCACCTGGGCCGGAACCACTGAGAAAAGACGAGGAAGACGCCCACAGTGTCCACGGTCATCACACCGCCCACCCCGTCCGTACCGCCGACAAGCCAGATCACCCAGGCCGACCAGGCCGACCCCCCGGAGGTTCCTTCCATGCAGCTCAGCTCGATCGAGCAGGCCGAGTCCCTCGGTCTCCCCATCCCCTGCCGCGCCTTCGACCCCGAGGTCTTCTTCGCCGAGACGCCGGCCGACGTCGAGTACGCGAAGTCCCTCTGCGGCACCTGCCCGGTGAAGGAGGCCTGCCTGGCCGGCGCCCTGGAGCGGCGCGAGCCGTGGGGCGTCTGGGGTGGCGAGCTGTTCGTCCAGGGCGTCGTCGTGGCCCGCAAGCGTCCCCGTGGCCGTCCGCGCAAGACCGAGGTCATGGCGTGAACCCCGCCCACGGCGCCAGGGTCGTCCGCCGGGGAGAGCAGCCCCCGCTGGACAGCGCCCTCCGTCGATCCGTGCGGATCGCCGCCGCCAAGGCCGACGCCGCAGCCCGCATCCCGTTCCCGAGCAAGCACCACGAGCAGGACCACCACATGAACCCCGCCGCCGTCGATCCCACCGCCCGCGCCGAGCAGGCCACCGAACGTCAGACCCAGAACAGGATCCTCGAAATGCAACTCCTCCACGAATCCCTGGCCCGTGCCCATATGCAAGACAGGCTGCACGAGGCCGAGAACCAACGGCTCGTCAACCGGGTCGCCCGGGCCCGCAGGCTCAGGCAGCGGGCCGAGCGGGCCTCGATGCGGGCCCGCAAGGCGCTCGCCGTCGCACTGATGTAGGGCCTTCGGCCCGGGGCCGTCCTCGACAGGCCCCTCCCGGACTCCGGTCCACCCCCGTCGTGCCGCAGGCCGCTCCCCGTCGTCGGGGAGCGGCCTGCGGCCGTTGTCACGGAGCCGGGGTCAGTCCTCGCGGACCCGGGCGGGCGCGGCGGGATCGGCGGGCCCTGCCGACGGGTGCCCGGCGAACTCGGGCAGCCACGCCAGCATCTCGGCGCGGAACGGTGCCTTGGCGCCCAGCTGGCAGAGCACCCCGATGGTGCTCAGCGTCACCCGGTGGATCAGCAGGTACGCGGGCGGCAGGTTCAGCTGCTTGCCCAGGTTGTAGGCGGGCGAGCGCGGATCGGCGATCCGGGCCGCCTGGGAGCGCATCCAGGTCCGGGTGAAGTGGAAGTTCTCCACCGCGGCCGGCTCGATGATCGGCAGCAGGTAGTCCAGCACCGCGTCCGGATCCAGCCGGATCGAGGGCTTCACGAAACCCTCCTCGCGCAGCATCCGGAGCACCCCGGCCGCGTCCCCGGCCAACGCCATCCGCAGCGAGGCCCCGATCGGCGCGGGCAGTCCGCCGGGCAGCCGGTCCACGGTGCCGAAGTCCAGCACGCCCAGCCGCCAGCCCGACACCGGGCCGTCGTCCTTCAGCAGCCGGAAGTTGCCCGGGTGCGGGTCCGCGTGCAGCAGTCCCGTCCGGGACGGGCCCGCGAACAGGAACCGGGCCAGCAGCTGCCCGGCGCGGTCGCGCTCCTCCTGGGTGCCGCCCGTGATCACCTCGGCCAGCGGGGTGCCGCCCATCCACTCGGTGACCAGTACCTGGTCGGCCTGGGCCACCACGCCCGGCACCACGATGTCCGGGTCGTCCGTGAACTCCTCGGCGTGCCGGCGCTGGGCCTGCGCCTCCAGCTCGTAGTCCAGCTCCTCCGAGACGCGCTCGCGCAGCTCGGCGATCAGCGGCTTGATGTCCAGCCCGGGGATCAGCGGTCCCAGCAGCCAGGCCACCCGGCTCAGCTGCGAGAGGTCCGCGAGCAGGGCGTCGCCCGCGCCCGGGTACTGCACCTTGACGGCGACCGTGCGGCCGTCGTGCCAGACCGCCTTGTGCACCTGGCCGATCGAGGCGGCGGCCGAGGGCCGGTCGTCGAACTCCAGGAACAGCTCGCGCCAGGAGTCGCCGAGCCGCTGGGCGAGCGCGGTGTGCACCTTGGCGGCGGGCATCGGGGGAGCGGCGTCCTGGAGCTTGGTGAGCGCGGCCCGGTACGGCCCGGCCACCTCCTCCGGGAGCGCTGCCTCGAAGACGGACAGCACCTGCCCGAACTTCATCGCCCCGCCCTTGAGTTCGCCGAGGACCTTGAACAGCTGGTCCGCGGTGGCCTGTTGGAGCTCGGCGGTGACGACCTCGGCGGAGCGGCCGCCGATCCGCTTGCCCAGGCCGAGCGTGGCGCGGCCGGCTATCCCCAGCGGCAGGGCGGCGAGCCGTGCCGTGCGGGTCATTGCCTTGCGCGGAAGATCGCTCACCCCGGGCCTCCATTCCCCGGCCCCCCGGTTCCGGGCGGCCGACCATCTCTACGCCATTGTGCCCGCTCCCTGCTGCGTGCCCCTCGGAATTCCGTGGGGCGGGGCCGGGAGTGCCCTCGCTTTGCGGGGAGTTGGGTGGCTTGGTCCGGTGGGGGCCGGTGGTTCCGCGCGGGAAGTCGGCTCGGCCGACTTCCCGCG